>JAFTSM010000033.1 GCA_017467305.1 Candidatus Gastranaerophilales bacterium | reverse complement strand
CTAAAGAACAACCTTTCTCTGTCATCTTGAAAGATTAGAAAAACAAGATATAAATCGTAGTTTTTCAATCTGTTCAAGATCTTACCAATATTATATTTAATCTTAAAGTTGGTTAGATACTGAGCTCGCTTTGCTCCTCAGTATGACATTTTATATTATACTCTGCTAAAGCTTCTGGGAACTCACCTGCATAGCAGGTGGTCATTATAATAATAAAAACCGCCACATACTCAAGTGGCGGTTTTTATTTACTTGTAATTTAATTATTTAAGATTGTATCTGAATACTGGTTTTACAATTTTAATATCACATTGGTCAAATCTTTTATCAGAGCTAGAAGGTGGGCATAAATAATTTCTTGTTATATAACTATCTTCTCCACCACCTCTATTTAAATCTCTGTAGCAATACTCTGGATATTGAAGATTTGGTGTTCCTGCAAAAGCACCACATAATGCTTCTTTATATGAGAAGAAGGATTCTCCTTCTCTTATTTGTAAATAAACCACACCAAAGTTACAAATTTGTTCTTGGCTACCGTCTTGTTTTTTGATTATACAGCTAGAAGGAATATTTTCTGTTCTAGAGTCATCATCTCTGAAATTATATCCCTTTACTCTTGTATTTAGGTACATAACAGTTTTTTGTCTTCCTCTATAATCGGTCACTCTAAGGTTATTACCTGCAACGCCTAGAGGATATACTTCACCATTATCTAATACTAAAAATTGAACAATATCTGGTATTAATTGTGATGAACCATCATTTTCTAATACGTTTGGTCCACCTGTTCCGTTCAAATCAACAGCTACAATTCTAAAACCATAAACTGTTGAAACTCTATTATCAGTTGTCCATTCAGATATATAGTATCTGTGACCATTTACAGCTACAAAATTTGGCTCGTTCCAATGTTCAAGAACGCCTTCAATAGTTGGTTCATATCTTGCATCGTTAAAACCAACTGTGAATAAAGCACTAGAGCCATCGTCTCTCAAATCACATCTAGTTTTACCAGATGTATTTGCATAATATACAAGGTAATTACAGAATAAGTTCTCTGGTGCTGTTGGAGTTTCGCCATATCCTACATTAATACAAAGTTCATCTGAAACATTTCTTATGATATCAGGTGCTAGAATGGTAGTTAACATACCATTTTCCCCTTTTTTACAAGTTACAATTGGGGAGCGTAATCTTGTTCTGACTGTACCACCATTACCGTCATCAGTTTCTTGAACAGCTGCTCTTTGACCTGAAATTAATTCACTAACCAGCATATTTACATTATTAAATGCGTGATATGTCATAGATGTATAAGAAGATTTCGCAATTTTTAATGTATGTGCTGCAAGTGCCATAATGATACCAACTACAGCCATTGAAACAAGAACTTCTCCTAACGTAAAACCAAATTTGTGCTTTTTCATTTATATAATTCCTTTAGTTTATTTTTGCAATCATTATATGTTTCAATTTCGATTATACCATTTTTCTTAATTATTTCTTTTGTAATTTTTAATATAGAAGAGTTTTCTTTAATCGCAAAAACCTTGATTCCTCTTTCTAATGCATCCATTACAATAGAAGAACCAAGTGAATTATATGGCATTATTAAAGCTTTTACTTTATCTATATATATACTATGTTCCACTTTTTCATAAGAAATTAACGGTGCTTTATCTAATCCAAGCAAAATACAAGGAAGAAAAGTTGGTGTTATATATTCTGCAGCTGCTTTTGGACTCACCAAATCAGTTTTTATTGTTATATCTTCAAAGGCAGGAGAATGAACAACTGGTACTTTTAATTCTCTTGTTAGATAGTGAGAAATTACGGCTTCTACCCCACCTACTATATCAACATCATCTCCATTTTTGTAGTCATCTTCAGGCGGTTCTTCAAATTTACAAACTATAGCAAGAACATTTGATCCTTTTTTTAATAATTTTTTTCCTGCTTCTACCATTGTTTTGTGGTTTATAACACTTCCAGAAGAAATACCTGTATCAGTATTAAAAAATTCAACTTTACAAGGTTCATCAGTTACTTCATAACCTACAACATCAACGCCATAAACAGTTTTAACGGCATTGATAGTGTTAATATGAACATTTAAAATACCTTGAGAAATCCCTTTATCAAAAATAACACCTATCTTATTATCACTTGAAGGAATTAAACTTAAATTTCCTTTGAAAAATTCTGAAAGTGTCCAACCTTCTGTATACAACATATTTTCTGTTATTCCAGAGAAACAAGCTGCATTTACAACATTTGGGTTAACAATAACATTAAAATCTTTAGCAAAACTTCTTGCTACTTGTGAAGCATCACCAGCAAAACCACCTATTGAAGCCCCGATTCCAGTTGGAACAACCATTGTTATTAAAGGTTTTGTGCCATCATAGTTCAACATACTCATTAACCTTTAATGGCAAGCATTTTTGACCTTGTGCTTCAATTAAATCAACAAATTTTTGTATATTCACTTTTATTGGAGGGAATGTATTATAGTGCATTGGAATAATTTCCATTGAATATAACATTTTAGCTGCAACTGCAGCATCTTCCATATCCATTGTATAGCATCCACCAACTGGGAGTAGTGCGTAATATGGATTGTATAATTCTCCAATTAGTGAAAAATCTGGCATTAATGAAGTATCACCAGCGTGATAGATTGTTGTTCCATCTATATCAAATAATAAACTTGCAGCAACACCACCATATGGTAAATCTGGGTTTGAACTTGAGTGTACTGCTGGTAAAAACTTAACTGTTCCCCAATTAAACTTGATTTTTCCACCAATATTTACGCCGATTGCTTTTGCTCCTTTTTCTATGCAATAATTAGCAAGTTCAAATACAGCAACAATAGTTGCACCAGAGTGTTTTGAAATTGCAATAGCATCCCCTAAGTGGTCAAGGTGTGCGTGAGTCACAAAAATATGAGAAATTCGCTTCTTTGTATAATCAAAATCAGCAAGTGGATTTCCAGTGATAAATGGGTCTATTAAGATACCTTCCCAATCTTTCTCAATAAAAAAAGCACTGTGTCCTAAATATGTTAATTTTCTCATATCACCCTCCACTTTATACAGAAATTGTATCAAATTTGATAAGTGAAATGAATACATCAAAAGTACTGAAATTCTACACTAACAACATAAAAATCTTTTTAATTGTTGCCAAATACCTTTAGAATTTTTATTTGTTAAAGGCGTTAGTGCTTCGGTATAATATGGACTATATGCATTAATAATATTGGCTGGCAGTTCTTCCCCTTTACTTAGAGTAAAAGAGATGAATTCTATATAATCATCTTGTTCTTGACGGTATAAGTTATCCTTCATACGTAGTTCTTCATCTGCTTCCAAATGGCAAAGTGCGTGCCAACTTGCAATTATTGTTTTATCTTGGCAATTTTTTGGAAACCTAATTAATGCTTCTCTAACTGGAAGTCTTTTTGTTAGGACCGCAATAAACAATTTAGAAACTTTTTTTCTTATTTCTGTGTAGTCTATACCATCATTGTTGTGCATTGTTTTTCTAATGCTCTTATTAGTGAACGAATGTCGTTATTAAAGTATTGACCAGCCAATTTATTGATTGCACTTTGTGCCATTGTTTCCCTTGATTGAACAGATTTGTAGCAGAATTTTTTACCTGTTTTTTGTCTTATTAAAAGATTTTTATCAACTAATCTATCCATTACTGTTTTTACAGTTGTATATGCACGAATATTACCATTATTATTTATTTCAGATAATACTTCGCTAACAGATATATTTTTAGTATTTACGCCGTTTTCTTCCATTGACCAAACAGCATTTAGAATTTCATTTTCCAAGGTTCCGTGTGTAAACGCCATTAATCCATCCTTTTTAAATTTATATTTATTTTAATTTATAAAAAACTATATTAATTACAACCACTAATTTTAAAAATGTTAATTACTACTATTATAGCATTTGTTTCGGCAAAAAACTATATGTATTAAATATTATTAATACAAATTTCAATTTTTTTCAACTAGAATTTCTTCAAATAGGCTAATTTTATTGGTATTTTTTCTTCGTTTATAATTTGTTGCATTTGTAATATAAAGTTTTCTTTTCGCTCTTGTAACACCAACATATATTAAGCGTAGAGTTTCATTTATTTGTTCTGTTTTTTGTTCTTCAACTGATTTTATACCACAATTTTCTACTGTGTTTTTTATTGTCTGAACAAAGTGACCACCGCTTTTCAATTTTACGTATTGTTGTTCTGTTGGATAATTTTCTTGATTGAATTCTGGCATAAAAACATAATCAAACTCATCACCTTTTGATTTGTGCATTGTCATGATACTTATTGGATTTTCATTTATTAGTACATTTTCATCTTCAAAAAATTTATATGCACTTAATGGCTTTTGTGCAGCATATTCTAGTTGTTTGATAGTATCTTCTAAGCTTTGTTTTTTTGAAATCAAGCGTTTTAATAATGTTGAAATCATATATGAATTAGATTTATCAGTAGTGGTTTTTGCATAATATAAACCAATATTTAAAGCTAGAATATCCGTTTCTATTGAAGAATTGTTTATCCAGTAATCAATATCCCAAAACAATTGGAGTAGTCCTTCAGAAGTTATTTCATCAATATTTTGTTTTATAAATGGTATATTAATACGTTTTAATTCTTCAATATCACTAGTTGTTATATTGCAAATATTGTTGTGTTTATATTCTTCTGCTAGAGCTAATATAAGCTTGTTGCTCATCGGGTTTTGGATGACATTTAATACAGCTACAGTTATTTTATAAATGTTTTTTTGCAATAAACAATCTGTCCTAACCGCTGTTTTAATACCCTCATTTAAAAATATTTCATTATATTCATTTACTTGAGAGTTTAATCTCAAAAGTATTGCAATTGAAGCTTTGGGGTCTTGTTTTAAAATTTCTTTTGTTTTATCTAAAAGGAAAGTTTTTTCATCTTTTTCATTCTCAAAAAACTCATAAGTTGGTTTTTTATCTGAAATTGGATTTTTATCAGTTCCTTGCATTTCTATTTTATAAAAGGCATTTGGGGAAGTGGTGTTTTTTATAATATCATTTGCTAGTTCATAGATTTGTTTTGAACATCTTTGAGAAGACGTCATCTCTACTTTATTATTTTGGTTGATAAATTTTCTAAAACTTTCTAGGTCACTATTCGTAAAAGTAGAAGTGATTGCTTGATTTATATCACCACAACGTACAAAATTATTGTATTTGCCATTTAAAAGTGAAATTAGTTTTTGTTGTATGTCTGTTGAATCTTGCGCTTCATCTTCAATTACGTATTTGCAAATATTTTGATAATATCTTAAAATTTCTGGATTTTTTTCTAGTATTTTGACTGCAAAACAAAGCATATCATCATAATCTATTAAGTTATGACTTTTTAATACTGCATTATATTCTTCATAAAATCTATAAAATTCTTGTATTTCTTTGAACTTAGAGAATAGTTCGCCTTTATAGTTTGAAAGTTTTACTATAGAGATACATCTTAAGAAATTATCATATTTTTCATCATCTATTTTTAGTTTGTAGAAGATTTCTTTTAATATTTTTTCTTTTGTATTGTCATCGCAAATTTCAAAGTTTTCATCTAATCCAACTTTATTATGGTTACCATTTTCTTTTATAATTCGAAGCGCTAACCCGTGAATTGTAGAAATATTCGGCAACTCTGAATTTTCACTTATTGCAGATTTTATTCTTTCCTTAAAGTTTTTTGCAGCTGATTCCATATAAGTAAGAACAAAGATATTTTCTGGTTTTACTCCCTCATTAATCAATTTGATTATAAGAGCAAGCATTATTGTAGTTTTACCAGCACCAGGAACAGCCATTATCCCCATTCGACCTTTTTTATATTCTAGGACTGGTTTTTGGTCATCTCGTGGCGTTATTTTAAACTTTATATCTTGTGTCTCTGTTACCTCTATAAAATCAGTTAACCCACAAAAGTTTTCGTTGCCAATATTATCGTATATGCTCGAATAAAAACTAATATTCTCTTGTGCTAACAGAAGCAGTTTTCTTACAATTCTAGCTGTTTTGTCTCTTGTAAGAGCAAGGTCATCCTCTAGTGTATATTCTTTTTTATCCCAATCACGATTTAAAACCCAAGCATTATATATTGTTCCAGTATCATTTTTTAACCAGTCAGAGTGAGAAATATCTAACCATAATTGATATTTTGTTTTTATGCCAAAATCTATAATTTTTTGTGGGGAACTTACTATTATAGAATCCTTTTTTAAATCAAAAGAATCAATTGGATTTTCGCTAATTACGCTGTTTTCTATTTGTAAGATAAATTCTTTCGTTAAATCAGAAAAACTAAATGCTTTTTCAAAACTATCAGCTTCTTTTAAAAGAAACTCATATTTTTCTCTATTAATATCTACTTCAAACTCTTTTATAATATTGGCAAATATAATCTGAATTTGGCTAGAAAGATTATTTTTCGCTTTCTTTAGTGAATTAATAGTTGATATAAATTTTCTATATGCAAATTCATAGCCTTCTTCTTTAAAAGTAAAGTCTTTTAGTTCCTTTTCATTGGCATAAAAACGTATTATTTCAGCACATTTGCGGTAAGGGATTTTTAAAAGATTTATTAAAAGACTTTTTAATTCATATTCTTTTAGCTGAATATTATTGATTAGTTTTAGAATAATAATAATATTTTTTACGATGTTATTTTCAACTAGCTTTTCGTTTCCAGAAAGGATTTGATATTTAAAATTAAAATTTTGAAGAACAATATCATCTATAACTGGAGAAATTATTGAAATATCACAAGGTTTTATTCCTTTTTGTAGTATTTTTTCTACTTGTTTATTTACTTCTTCTACCATATCAAGTCGTTTTGTTGAATTTTTATAATTAAAAGTAAATAAATCAAATTTATTATTGTTTTTAATAGCTAAATGAATTTTTTCAGCCTTTTCAAAAAAAGTGCTTTTATCTTGTAATTCAATGATTTTAGGATTGTAGTTTTTTATAAAATCTTCAATTCCTTTTTTATATGCACATAAATATCCACAACGAGATGAACCATTTTTATCGTATGCAATTACATATTCATTTAATTGTGGCATCAAAGCATCAACAAATTGCCAAAAAGCGTAAGAAAATTCATCAGCATCATCAACAAGTAAATATTTGATATTCTTGAAATAATCTGTATTTTTGTAGATTGTTGGTAATATTGCTAATTGCCTTAAATAGTCAAAACTTTTATATTGAATTGTTTTTAGCTTGTAATCATCAATTGCTTTTTGTGCTTCTAAATAAAATGATTCACCTGCAATTTCAGAACGTTTTTTTACTTCTTCATTAGATAAGCCATTTTGAACAATTAAAGAGTATCTTCTAAATAACTGGTGCAGAAGATTCACTTTAGAAATATAGTCAGAAAAATCAGCTTCTTTTATGCTTTGTTTAAAAATAAATTGAGATACTTCAAGTCCACATAGATTTGGTTTATGAGTTTCATTTGTAGATGAACCAATTAAGCTGGAAATGTATTCCCAGTTGTCGTTAAATGCGTTATAACATAAACCGTACAAGGTGTATATTTGTGGGTTTTGAACTTCTTTTATTTGTTTTGTAAACTCATTTTTTTTGTATGAGTTTAATAAAATTACAAGGATGTTTTTCTCATCTATTCCACCACTAATTAACTCGTTATATTTTTGAGCTAATAAGTCTGTTTTATTTGTATTTATAGTTCCTTGAAGTAGCATAATTTAATTGTATTCAAAAGGTATGTCAAAAGTGGTTATATTACAAAATATTACTTAAAAATCAATTTTTTGAAATTTTGCTTAACAATTCTTCAAAAAAGGATTGTAATTAGAATTTTAAAGTGATATATTAAATATATACAAAAGATATATAATATAAAATTAATGCAGTGTATCGTTTGTGCCATTTAGCATTAGTTAGTTTGGGATAGCAAGCCTTTAGTATGGCTTTAATTTGTCTGCAATATTTGCAATGTGTGTAGCTTAAGTATATTAGGAGTATTATATTATGGCATTAAATTGTGTATCTATGTTCGAAACAGAAACTGTAACTAATAGCTTATTTTCTGAGTCTAACTTATCAAATTATATTCGTGAAATTTCAAAGTTTCCAAATTTAACTTTAGAAGAAGAGCAAGAACTTGCTAAACAAGGAACAAAAGAAGCAAAACAAAAATTAACTCAAGCAAATTTAAAATTGGTTATTACAATTGCTAGAAAAGTTATTCATACAAGTAAGTTACCAATGGTTGATTTAATTCAAGAAGGTAATATTGGTTTAATGGTAGCTGTAGATAAATTTAATTGGAAATTTGGGTATCGTTTTGCAACTTATGCTAGCTGGTGGATAAAACAAGCTATGTTCAAGGCAATTTCAGAGCAATCTCACAGTGTTAAAATTCCTGTTTATATTCAAGAAACTCTTTCAAAGTATTCAAAAGTAAAATCAGAAATGGAAAAAGAAGCAAACAAAACTGTTAATGTTGAAGATGTTGCTAAAAAAATGAATATTGAGACTGATAAAATTAATAATTATTTAAATGCTTATAAACAAACTCTTTCATTAGAAGCAGATTACGAAATGCAAAATGGTTCAGAAGTTAAACTTGTTGATATTATTGAAGATAAATCTTCTTCTGTAACAAAAGAAATTGAATATGAAGCTTTAAAAAGAGATATTGTTTCTATGTTGAACAATTTAAAAGATAGAGAACAAAAAGTAATTACAATGCGTTTTGGTTTAGATGGTTCAGAACGCCAAACTTTAGAAGAGATTGGTAAACTTTATGGTGTTACTAAGGAATGTATTAGACAAACAGAAGTGAGAGCTTTATCTAAATTAAAAAATAGTGAGATTTCATTGGATTTATATAAAAATTATGTTTGTTAAGATTTTGCCCCAAATGGGGCAAATTTTTTTTTGACGAGTTTTAATACGACCATAGGAATGGAGTAAATAATTAACATGAGAATCTCGTTTAACCCTCAAATATCAACAAATTACGCATATAACAAGGTAAAAAGAAATCAAACAAATAACACGAATTTAAATAATATAGAAGAGACAAAAAAAATAGCCCCAATAACAGTACAAAATTTGGGGAATGTTACTAAAATCAGTTTTAGAGGTAATTTTGTAGACCCTAATGCTCCTTCCATTCAATTTAAAGTAAGAGGTGTGTCTTGGCACCAAAAAGAATTTGGTAGTAAATCTGATGATTATTTGGATAGAAATGTTGAAAGATTAGCAAATAGTGATTGGTATGACGGTCAAAAATTAAACTGGGAAATATTTGAAACTAATCAACACGAAAGAAGAATTATACTTAAAGATCCAAAATTTGGAGAAATCGGTCGTGTGCCTGATGATGTTGCGCCAGCATTTTTGAGATTACTTAATAAGGCAAAAAATCCAAGCAAAGATTTCACATTCCAATTATCTAACGTTATTGCTGGTACAACTAAAGGTGCTGCAACAATTGGGTTAAGAGCAAATTTATTGTATACGGGTGATAACCCTAAAATGAAAGAAGAAACCGAGAAAGTATTTAATGATTTATTAAATTCTAAAAATAAAGATATTACTGATGTTATTATGCTTTATCAGCCAGCAACAACTCCAAAACAAGTTTTGCAAAAAATCTTTTCAAATGTAGAAGAGACAAAAGGTGGAGATGCAGCATTTAAGGTTTTAGATATTGTTGATGCGATTTCTTCAGAACTTACTGACCCTAAAAATAAAAATATTTTGTTATTAGGTCACACTGCTCCAGACGGTGATACTATTGGTTGTGTTTTAGGACTTCAAGCAGCAATTAAAGCAAACTATCCAAGCAAAAACGTTGTATGTAGTATAGATGATAAAATACCTGGTATTTACAGAGATAAATTGCCTGGTATTCATAATATAACTCAGCCTAGTGACCCAGATTTACTTGAAACTTTGAGAAAAGAATTAGCACAATGGGAAGCTAAACCAAAATCATTTGTTACTAGAAATCAAATCCGCACTATCAAAAAAGAGCTTGAAGCATTAGAAAAAAGTGCGAAAATGCTAGGTAAATCTGATAAAAAAGGTGAAGTGCCGACTCAATATGATTTAGTTGTATTAATGGATGTGCCTTCTCCTTCTAAATTCACTGGTTCATATAAGAAAGAAATAGAAGAAGCTGGAAAAGTTATCTATATTGACCACCATAGACCAAGATTTGAAGAATGGGATGCGCAAAGAGCTAGAACTGGTATTGATATGCAACAAGTTCAAAAGGATAATCTTGCGTTAGTTCTTCCAGAACTCCCTGCAACTACAGAGCTTGTTACTGTACTTGCAGAAAATGCTGGTTTATTAAATCAAACTATAAAAGACCCTAATTGGTCAAAACAGTTTGTTGCTGGTATTGTATCTGGTACTTCAAGTGATACTGGTGGATTTTCAAGAACTGCGAACTATAAACCAACAGATATGTTTAAGCCAGTTCAAGAACGTCCAAATTATTATCCAGAAGGACTTGCAAAATGGTTAATAGACCAGATTTCTAACGTTGTTGATAAAAAATGGCTTCGTGAAAATATAGTATACGATTTACCAGATAAGAAAATTTCTGGTGTATCTCAAACATCACGTGAAAAAATGATTGATTATTGTTTATCGACTCAAGCTATATATCCATTAAATGGATTTGGTGTAATTTCGATGAGTTATGACGAAATGTATGATGTCTGGGAACTTGCTAGATTAACAGATAGAAAAGTAACTTTTGGTGATGTTCAAAACGCTGCAAAATATTCAGAGGTTATGAGTGCACTCAGAGAAGCACCAAGTAAGAAAACTGAAAATTCTGAAATTGAACCATATAAATCACCATATCAAGATGATAAAATTTCACTTCTTTTATTACAAGATAAAAAAGAAGGTAGACCAGATGCTACTGGTGAAATTGCAACTGAAAATTCAATAAGAATGTCATTCCGCTCACAAGATGGTACTGTTTACGCTGAACAGTTAGCAACCTTGTTTGGCGGCGGTGGTCACGGTAGTGCCGCTGGTGGAAGAATTACTTTAAAGGGTGTTGAATTATCATCTCCGATAGCAATAAAAATTGATGGTGAAGTTGAATATGACCCAGCTAAAATATATAAAGCAATGACAGAAAATTATGCAATTAAAAATAATACAGAACTTGAACATTCTGATGTGGTCGCACAATTACACAAATTTGAAACTGTTATTGATGAAAAAGGTAAACCTATTAATGAGTTTGTAAATAATATAGTTGCGGAAATAAGAGATAACGAGAAACAAGCAAAGCTAAGTAACGTTAAGAAGAAGTAGTAGAGCAAAATATTTACAATGTATCGAAAAAACAGTATAATGGGCATATTAATATTGTCTGCAGTTTAATGAGGTGTAAAAGATGACAGAGCAAATGTATTCAGATGCTGAGTTTGAAGCATTATTGAACAACTATGATTATAGTTTTCAAAAAGGAGATTTAGTTAAAGGGATAGTTTGTTCTTACGACTCATCGGGCGTTATTGTAGATATCGGTGCTAAAACTGCAGCTTATGTTCCAGTTAAAGAAGCAATTGTTGACAAAATGGTATCTATTGAAGATACATTAAAGAAAAATCAAGAATATGAATTTTTAATTATCCGTGAAGAAGATGAAGACGGCAGATTTATGCTATCTTACAAAAAAGTTGCTATGGCTTATAGCTGGAGAGAACTTGAACAACTTAAAGCAGATGATGCGGTTGTTGAAGGTATTATTGTTTCAACCGTTAAAGGTGGTGTACTTGTTGAAGTTAAAGGTGTTAGAGGTTTTGTTCCTTCTAGCCACTTAAAATTAAAATCAACAGAAAATGTTGTTGGTGAAAAGTTAGAATTAAAAATTCTTACTATGGATATTCAACAAGGTAACTTTATTCTTTCTAACAGAAAAGTTTATTCTGAAGATAAGGAAGAAACTAAAAAAGATTTATTTGAATCAATCGAAATTGGTCAAATTGTTAAAGGTGAAGTTGTTAGAATTACAGACTTCGGTGCGTTCATTGATATCGGTGGCGTAGATGCTTTATTACCACTATCTCAAATTTCTTGGAGATGGGTAGATCATCCGTCAGACATTTTAAAAGTTGGTGATGTTGTTAACGTTGAAGTTATTGTTGTTGACCACGATAAACAACGTATCAGCTTAAGCTTAAAGAATTTAGAAAAAGACCCTTGGGTTGAAGCTAAAGATAAAATCAAAGACGGCGATAAAATTGAAGGTACAATCACTAGAATTAAACACTTTGGCGCATTCGTTGAAGTATTTGCTGGTGTTGAAGCTTTATTGCCAAACAATGAATTGATTGAATACCAAAACCAAAAGAATGTTATCTTAAAAGTTGGCGATAAAATTCAAACAACTATTTTAAAATTCAATCCAGATGATAGAAGAATTAGTTTAAGTATTAAAAATGACTAATTCTGTTAACAAAAAAATCATTGTCTTTTCCGGAAAACAATTTTCCGGAAAAGATACTGTTGCTAAAATTCTTTTGGAAAGATTTAACACGTTTAAAAGGATTGGTATTGCTGATGCAATAAAAATGCAATATGGTAAGCAAAAAGGTTTAACATTAGAAGAAATTGAAAAAAATAAACCAATATATCGCCAAGATTTGATTGATTTGGGTGATTGGGGTAGAGCACAAAGTCCAGATTATTGGTTAAATTCTATCGTTGCATATCAAGGAAACACAATAGTTACAGATATCCGTGTTGAACACGAGTTGAATTTGTTTCGTTCTCACAGTGCTTTTGCAATTAGGGTTGAAGCTTCTGAAGAAGCAAGAAGTAAGCGTGGAACTTTAGCTTCAAAAAATGATGCAACTGAAACGGGTTTAGATAACGTAAAAGATTGGGATTATGTAATTTCTAACGAAGGCACTTATGAGGAACTTGTTGAAAATACTGAAAAATTAATCCAGAAGTTAAAAGAACTTTGGGGATGTGAATTGTAAAATCCATATATTAATAAGAATGTTTTGCTTGCAGTGCTGCAAGGTCTTGCAGTTTGCCTTCTAAATTTTTCTTTGGTGTGAAAAAGTCTTGTATTGGATAACAATATGAAGTTGAAAAGTCGCCTGTTCTAATATATCCACCTATTTTACAATTATCTAATTTTAATTTCTTTAATAATTCCACTGCATCTTCGTGGTTGTTTACATCACAATAAATATCTCTGCCAATTGATTGTATGCTACTTAAATCTTTTGCGTTAGTAAATAATGGAACAACAAGAGTTCCACCAATTTTTGAAACGCTTCCTAAATCTTTCAAGCTTGAACCAGTTAAGTTACAGTCACCTTTAATTTCTGTTACACCGTCTAATAATTTTGTTTCATCAATTCCAGCTGCAGCAAAAGAATACCCTTTAAAAGGCCATTTATAATGACTTAATGTTTTGCTTCCATTTTCGTTGTATGTAGCTTCTATTCCTAAATAAGAAAGAATTTCGTCTTGAGTTTTTCCTTCACATTTTTGTTTAAAATTAATTAAATCATCCTTTGTACAGATTACAACTGGTGGCTTTTCTTTATCTTGTCTTATTTCTTCAATTGTTTTTGCTGTATCAACTTTTGGCGCATCATCACCTTCATTTGCTATACTTGCCAATTGTCTTGCGTTTCTGAATTTTTCAATAACGTGACGAGTATCTATTCCTGGTTTTGATAAGCTCATACTTTTCCCTTTTCTTCTTTTCGCCTTTACTACAAAACATCTAATAAAACTTGATTGATAAAATATTGAAAAACTTATTTCAAATTGAAATATTTTGTTACATAAATTTTGTAATAATTGGTTTAAATCATGGATGTTATATGCCAAAATAATTTTACGGAGATTTTGATTGGGGAGAAGGATGCAGGAATTTAAGCACTATCCTGTAATGTTAAATGAAGCGGTTGATGCTCTTGAGTGTAAAGAGGGCAAACTCTATATTGACGGCACTTTAGGTGGTGGTGGATATAGTGAACTTATTTTGAAGAGAATTTCCCCAACTGGTAGATTAATATCTTTTGATGTTGATAGAGATGCTATTCAATCATCAATAGAGAGATTAAAAGATTACGAAAATTTAACAATTGTTAACTCTTCTTATACAAACATTAAGAAATATTTAGAAGAAAATAACATAAAAGAAATTACTGGTGGTGTGGTATTCGATTTTGGTGCTTCAACACCTCAATTAACTTCTAAAGAACGTGGTTTCAGCTTTATGAGTGATGCGAAATTAGACATGCGTTTTAACCAAGAAGCTGATTTCTCTGCTTATGATGTTATTAATGATTATAAAGAGGATGAATTAGTCCGTATATTCAGTGAATACGGGGAAGAACGCTTTTCTAAGAGAATTGCAAAGAAGATTGTAGAAACAAGAAGAGTAAAAACTATAGAAACAACTAAAGACCTAGTAGATATTATATTAGAGGCAACTCCTAGAATAAAATCAAAAATTCATCCTGCAACAAGGGTTTTCCAAGCGGTAAGAATTGAGGTTAATCACGAGCTTGACAATATCAAAAATACATTAAATGATGTGCTTACTTTATTAGCTAATAATGCTATACTATCAGTAGTAACATTCCATTCTTTGGAGGATAGAATAGTTAAACAAATTTTCAAACACTATTCTAGAGAATGGACAGAGTCAGAAGGGGTATTTGATTATAATCCACCTTTGCTTGAATTGATAAATAAGAAGCCAATTACAGCAAGTGAAGAAGAAATTAAAATCAACCCGCCGTCTAGGTCGGCAAAACTAAGAATCGCAAGAAGAATAAACAAATAATAATCATTTAGGGGAGACGTTAATTGAGCAGAAGTTCAATAAGATATATAGATACAACATACATGTACGGCCAACCGGTCGTATCTAATCCTGTGTCTAATCCAGTAGTTTATGGTCGTTTTCCCAAATATGCTCACGTAAAATCTCCAATTGAAAAAATCAACAAAGTGTTAAAAGGTCTATTACTTTGTCTTGTTGCTCTATCTTTGGTTAGTTATTATTTTGTATTTGACGGTCAAAAAACAATGAATTCTCTTGGTAGAGAAATAGTTGCTTTGAGCAATGAAAATATTGAACTTCAAAATAGATTAGATAATTTAAATTCTTTTAATAACGTTGATGCAATGGTTCACGGTATAACTTCTTTGGATACTGCAAAACAAGTCATTGAAATTCCGGCTGTAAATCGCGTAGAGACTACAAAATCACAAGTTGTTCCAGTGAATTATAGTTGGTCTATTGGTTATTAATTTTAGTAAAAGTTTTTTCTATCTTTGAGTCTTATGTTACCCTATAATTAAGGGATTTTGTTGATGAAAGAAATTAATTCAAAAGATAGATTAAAAGATATAGAAAAAAGAATAAAAATAGCACAGATTTTTTTGTTTGCTGTGTTTATTATCATAACTTTTTATCTGGTAATGCTTCAAATTTTTGATTTTAGGCACTACAGAGCCAAAGCACAAAATCAAAGACTAACAAAAAGCTTTATAATGAGAGGACAAATTGTTGATAGAAATGGTATAAGACTTGCTACAGACCAAACTTCTTACAATGTTTCGGTTCATAGGGGATATTTTGACCATACACCAGAAGAGTTGGCGGAAAAGCTTGCTCCCCTTCTTCAAATGAAAGAATCTGACATTATTAATACGATAAATAAAGGTTCAATCGTAATTCTTTTAAAAAAAGATGTTGATAGGAACACGGTTGCTGAAATAAAAAAACTTGGTCTAAGAGAAGTTTGTCTTGATAAAAAGACAGAACGTGTATATCCTCAAGATGAACTTGCTGCACATATTATTGGTTATTATAATCCAGATGCAGAAACAGCTTCTGGTGTTGAATTAACAGCAAAAAACAAACTGGAAAAGGTTGAAAATAAGGTTGTTGTTCAAAAAACACCACGTGGAGATATTATTTACGATGCACAAACAGATCCTTTATTAGCAACAACTCCACAAATTGGTGAAACTGTTACATTGACAATTGATTCTGCTGTTCAACACGTTTGTGAACGTGAATTGATGAATATGATTAATGAGAAAAAAGCTTCTCGTGGTGCAGTAATAGTTACAAATCCAAGAAATGGCGAGATATTAGGCTATGCTGTTTATCCTAGATATAACCCTAACAATTATAAAAAGACCTCTGCTATAAATTTAAAAAATTGGACTTTATCAGATGTTTATCCTCCAGGTTCTACTTTTAAAGCTTTAACTGTTGCAGCTGGGCTTGAAACTGGGAAAATAAAACCCACTTCAAGAGTTTTAGATACCGGTAAGATGAAACTTGGAAACTGGACTATTCAAAACTATGATTACCATAAGCATCCAAATCCAGGCATGATAAATTTAGTATATTTATTAGAACATTCAAGCAACGTGGGTAGTGCAAATGTTGCTATGATGATGACACCTCAAGAGTTTTATACTGTTCTATCAAATCTTGGTATAGGTAAAAAGAGCGGTGTCGATTTAAATGGCGAATCTTCGGGTATTTTCCCAAAAGCATTTACTTGGGATAAATCAAGACAAGCTACAATGGGTTATGGTTATGGTGCATCAGTTACCGCAATGCAAATGGTTGCAGCTGTTGGTGCATTAGCTAATGACGGAGTTAGAATAACTCCACATGTAATTAAATATTCTCCAGAAGAAGCAGAAGAAAAAATTGAAAAAGTTCAAGCTATTAGTCCCGAAACAGCTAGAGCTGTGACTCAATTATTGGCAAAGAGTGTTTCTAACTCAAAATCGCATATTAATTTAGAAAAATATACTGTTGCTGGAAAAACTGGAACATCAAGAAAACCAAAAGAAGGAAAAAAAGGTTTTTCTGAAGAATTATATGCCTCAGTTGTTGGATATCTTCCTGCAAATAATCCTCAATTATTAATTTATGTTGTAATTGACTCTGCTTCAACTGGCGGTCCAGTTTGGGGTAACACAGTTGCTGCTCCGGTATTTAAAGAAGTTGCAAATCAATGTGCTAGAATTTTAAATATTCCACCAGACAAAAATGTAGTAGAATAGAACTTAAAAGAGGTATATGGATATGTTGTTAAGTAAATTAGTTGGTCTTTTAGGTGAATATAAAACTAAAAATTTTAAAGATGTTGAAATAAGTGGATTATCATACAACTCTCTTACAACAAAACAAGGTGATATTTTTATTTGTATTAGAGGTGAAGCAGTTGACGGGCATAAGTATGCCAAATCAGCAATAGAAAGAGGAGCTGTTGCTCTATTTTGTGAAGAAGAATTACCAATAGATGTTCCTCAAATAATTGTAGAAGATACAAAAAGAACAATGGCAAATATTGCTTCTGCCTTTTATAATGAACCATCAAAAGATATAAACTTAATAGGTGTAACAGGTACTAATGGAAAAACAACAGTTACTCATTTAGTGCAAAAAATATTAGAAGAAAATAATGAAAAATGTGCATTAATTGGTACATTGGGCTATAAATTATCAAGTAATGATGAGTATAAGGAAGCTAAACATACAACTCCACAACCACCAGAATTACAAAGAGATTTAAGGTTGATGGCTGATAAAAACATAAGTAATGTTGTTATGGAAGTAAGTTCTCATTCACTAGAACAAAAGCGTGTTGGATGTTGTAATTTTAATGGTGCTGTTTTTACTAATTTGACTCAAGACCATTTAGATTACCACATTACGATGAGAAATTATTTTAAGGCTAAAGCATTATTGTTTGAAGGTTTAAAAGAAGGTTCTTTTGCTGTAATAAATGCTGATGATGAATATGCAAAAGATTTTGTTGGGGTTGTTCCAAATGGCGTAAAGGTTTTAACTTACGGCGTTAAAAAAGAAGCTGATGTTAAAGCTAGTGATATTAATTTTTCTATCGACGGTGCAAAATTAACTGTTAAATTTAATGACAAATTAGAAAAATTGAACTTACATTTGAATGGGATGTTTAGTGTTTACAACGTATTGGCTGCATTTGCAACAGCTTTAGCAATGGGAGTTGATTATAAGGTAATAATTAAAGCTTTAGAGAATACAAAAAGTGTTGCTGGTCGTTTTGAAATAGTAACTAAAAAACCATTGGTTATTATTGACTATGCACACACTCCAGACGGATTGGAAAATGTTTTAAAAGCGGCAAGAGAAATAACTCCATCAACATCTAAATTAATTTGTTTATTTGGTTGTGGTGGAGATAGAGATACAACAAAACGTCCTAAAATGGGTAAGATTGCTGATGAATTATCTGATAAGGTTGTTATATCTTCTGATAATCCAAGAAGCGAAGACCCACAGCTTATAATTTCAGACATTATGACTGGCATTAAGACAGTTGATATTCAACGAATTTTTGTTGAACCAGATAGAGGTGAAGCAATCAAATTCTTAAAATCAATCTGTAATGATGAGGATGTTGTTGTTATTGCTGGTAAGGGACACGAAGATTATCAGATTTTGAAAAATGAAACAATTCATTTTGACGATAGAGAAGAAGCTAGAAAAGTCTTTATCGGTGTATAATATAAAAATGATGAATAATTAATTATTGGAGGTAATATATGAAGTTAACTGTTTTAGGACCTGGATGTTGGGGATTGACTCTTGCATGGCTTCTTAATGATAATTTTGATGAAGTTTGTGTTTGGGGTAGAACTCAAGATTTATCTGATGAATTAAAACAGTATAAAAGAACAACTAAACCATTACCAGTTCAATTAGATAGTAGAGTTGAAATCACTGATGATTTGAAAAAAGCTATTGATGGAGCGGAAATTATTCTTTTAGTTGTTGCAACTTCCGGTATTCGACCAGTTTGCAAGCAATTAAAAGAAGCTGGTTTGAAAGATAATCAAATTTTGGTTAACCTTTCAAAAGGATTAGAATTACCTTCATTAAAAAGAATGTCTGAAGTTATTAAAGATGAACTTCCAACTTCTAAATTGGTTATTTTATCTGGCCCAACTTTAGCAAAAGAAATTTTAAATGGTTGTCCTACTGCAGCATCTGTTGCAAGTGAAGATATGGAAGCAGCTGCATTTGTCCAAAAACATTGTAATGTTCCTTCTAAATTTAGACTATACACAAATTCAGATGTTGTTGGTGTAGAGTTGGGTGGTAGTTTAAAAAACGTTATTGCTATTGCTTCTGGTTTTGCAGATGCTATGAAATTGGGTGATAATTGTCGTGGTTCATTATTAACACGTGGTATGGCAGAGATTGTTCGTGTTAGTGTTGCATTAGGTGCTAGCCCTTCAACCTTGTATGGTTTATCTGGCATGGGCGATTTAATTGCTACTTGTTCAAGCCCATTTAGTAGAAACTTTACTGTTGGTTCTATGCTTGGTCAAGGTAAAAAAATTGATGATATTTTAAATGAACTTGGTTCTGTTGCAGAAGGTGTAAAAACATCAAAAGCATTATGTGAATTAGCAGAAAAGTTGGGATTAGAAGTTCCTGTTTCATCAGCAATTTATGATGCAGTTTATACTGATATTACTCCAAAAGAAGTTCTTGATAGATTAATGAATAGAAAATTAAGACAAGAGGAAGAATATAAATTAAAAGGTTAATAATGTGGCAGACGTAAAAAAGACATCATTAAAAGATTTATTGGCAGAAGGTCAAGAGCTTTCTGATAAAGGTCAACATAAGGAAGCTATTCAATTGTACAAAACAGCAATTGTAATGGCTAAAAAAATTGATTCTTCTACTCTTGGAAGTCTTTACATACGTATTGCAAATGCTTATTATAAACTAGAAGACAGAGATAAATATACATATTATTATGAGGAATATTTAAAATTATTTCCACAAGGTCAAGTTAGTGTTTTTTCTCGTCTTGCTCATTCTTATTACTATTTAGACCCAGACACAAGTATTGATTATCATAACAAAGGTTTAAATGTTGAAGTAAATAGATATGATTCTGGTTGTAAAATTTTTGCTATGACTAAATCTTCTTTCTATACTCAACAAGATATCAAAGATGAAGCTGAGTATGAAGTTGAACAAGTAAAATCTGTTTTATATAAAAATATAAAACAGTACAGTCACGATGCTAAAAAGAAAAATCCTAATAAAAAATTAAATATTGGTTATTTATCGTCTGATTGTCATTCTCATACAATGATGAATTATATTCTACCGATATGGGAAAATCATAACAAAGAGGAATTTAATTTTTTCATTTTTAGTTGTGCGGAAAAATCAGATATGACAACAGAAGAAATTAAAAAGACAGGCATTACTTTTTATAACTGTTCAAAACAAGAACCACCTCAGTTGGCTAAAACTATATATGAAAACGATATAGATATTCTTGTTGATTTGGGTGGTTATACTCATATGAAAACATATGTAAATTTGTATAAACCGGCTCCTATAATTGTTTCATATCTTGGATATTTAAACACATTAGGGATGAAAGAAGTTGACTATATAATGGTTGATGATTTTACAATTCCTAAAGATAAAGCATATTTATATACAGAAAAACCTCTTTATTTAACAAAAGGGTATCAAGTATTTAGAGAGAAAAAATTACCAGATATAGAAAAATCTCCGTTTGAAAAAAATGGATATATTACATTTGGTAGTTTTAATTGTACTTCTAAATTTAACGATACAACTTTCTACATGTGGGCAAAAATTTTGGAATCAGTTCCAGATTCTAAACTACTAGTATACAGAACAAAACTTACTAAAAGTGTTATAAAACATATAAAGAGTAAATTAGAAAAAAGAGGAATATCACCTAATAGGTTAGAGTTTAGTTCAAAAGTATATTCTCCACATTTTAAGGCATATTCTTTAGCGGATATTTCTTTAGACCCATATCCATTTAGTGGTATGTCAATCGCAATAGAAACAGCATTAATGGGTATTCCGACAGTAACATTGCTCGGTGAGGGTATGCAATCAAGAGGAGCTGGTAGAATAAATCATGTTATAGGTTATGATGAATTTAATGCTACTTATGGTGATGAGTATGTTGAAATAGCTGCTAAATTAGCTTCAAATAAATCTTTGTTACAAGAGTTAAGAACAACACTAAGAGATAAAGTTAGAAACTCTGATTTAAGATGTAGCGCTGCTGACTTTACTAAAGATATAGAGACTCAGTACAAAAAAGCTTGGAATGATTTTATAAATAGTCCTTAAATTCTTTTTTTGTAGTTTTAAATCCACAACCTTCTATCATTTTTCCATTAAAATTGATAGTTTTTGCTGGATAGTTTTTGCATACGCTTGGTCTTTTGTTATAAACATTACATAGACCATTTTGATTTAAATATTTACAGCTTAAAACAACTTCACCGTTTTCTTCTATTCTAGATATAAAAAATCTTTTATAGTGTGGTAGAAAGAATTGCATTATTTTCAAATCTTTTTCATTTTTCATTCCATAAGAGCGGATTTCTTTGCAACATTTTCCACATTTCAAACATTCACCCTCTACTTTGTATTTAATCTTTTGTGGGATGAAATATGATATGAATTCATAATATAAAGACTTTATAAAATCTATAGACATTTGTTAACAATTTCGTTAGTTGTAGTATTTATTTGGTAAAATAATTAGGTAATTATATATTATTTTACACAAAATTTAATAAAGATTTAGTAATAATGTCATTCCGAACTTGTTTTGGAATCTAAGGGTTTGTGAGATGCTGAAACTAATTCAGCATGACACATTAAATAACAATTTATGTGACAATGTATATAGTTATTAATAATTATAAGAAAAAATCAGAGGAAATAAATGTCAAAGAAAAAGAAAAATGTATTTTTAACTGTAATATTTACTTTGATAAAAGTTGGTATAATAACCGGTCTCGCTTGTACTTTGGCTGGTTATACTGCTGTTAAAATGTATTTGAACGATTTAGAGCCAATTCCTAATTTAGAAAACTATACTCGTAATATTGTTACTCAAGTACTTTCTTCTGATGAACGTATTATTAAAACTTTTCAAGCATATAATTATGAGCACGTTTCAATCGACGAAGTTCCCAAATATCTTAAAGATGCATTAATCTCAACAGAAGATAAGAATTTTTATACTCACGAAGGTTATGATATTTTAGGTATTTGCCGTTCTGTTATTGTTAATATAGTTAATAAAAAAGCTAGTCAAGGTGCTAGTACTATTACGCAACAGTTAGCAAGAGTTTTATTTTTATCAAATGAAAAAACAATAACAAGAAAATTAAAAGAAATTCAAATTGCAGCAAGGATTGAAAAATCAATTTCTAAAGACAAAATTTTAGAAATGTATTTGAACAATGTTTATCTTGGCTCTGGTGCTTATGGTGTAGGTGCAGCAGCATCAACTTATTTTAATAAACCATTAGCTAATCTAACTCTTGCGGAATGTGCATTGATTGCTGGTCTTCCTCAAGCTCCTTCTGTATATTCGCCATACAGAAATAAAAAGCTTGCAGAAAAAAGAAGAAACAAAGTTCTAAAAAGAATGTACATAATGAAGACTATAGATAAAAAACAATATGATTCTGCATTAAAAGAACCAATTACTTTAAATAGAAAACCATCTACAGTTCAATCTAATATTGCTCCTTATTTTATTGATTATGTATTAAAAGAACTAGAAGAACTTGGTTATGATGAAAATGAAATAACTCAAGGTGGTTATAAAATTACAACAACACTTGATTATGATGCTCAAGTTGCTGCAAATGAGTCTATTGCAAAAAATCTTGCAGCTTGGAAGCTAACAAAATCAAAACAAAATGCTGCATTGTTTACGTTTTCACCTATGAACGGTGCTATTATTGCATATTGTGGTGGTAAAGATTATGCTACAAGCCAATATGATAGAATTACTCAAGCAGTTAGACCACCAGGTTCTGCATTTAAGCCTATTGTATATACAACTGCTGTTCACAAAGGTTGGATGCCAATTGATATGATTGAAGATTCGCCAGTTACAATTGGTGATTGGACACCAAGAAATTATGGTGATAAATATCGTGGTATGTTGCCACTATATAGAGCTTTGGCAATTTCTTCAAATGTTATAGCTGTAAAACTTATTGAAAACACTGGTATTGCTCCAGTTATTGATATGGCAAGAGCTTTAGGCATCACAACTCCATTGACTCATGATTATACAATTGCTCTTGGTTCAAATGGTGCCAAATTATACGATATGGTTGTTGTATATGGAAACTTTGCAAATGGTGGTTATAAAGTAAAGCCATATGCCATTGAAAAAATAGAAACTGAACGTGGGAAAGTAATATATCAAGCAGAAAGAACTAAAATAACAAAAGTTTTAGATACAGATACAGCTGCAATAATGACAGCAATGTTACGTAGAGTTATTACAGAAGGAACTGGTCGTGGTGCCAACATTGGAAAACCAATGGGTGGTAAGACTGGTACTATAAATGAAAATAAGGATGCTTGGTTTATTGGTTATACTCCAGATTTAGTTACTGGTGTTTTTGTTGGTAATGATGATAATACAAGTACTGGATTGACTGGAGGTACACTTCCAGCTCGTATTTGGAAAGACATGATGGCTGTTGCCACAAAAAAATATGGTAGCCCAGAATTTAATTACCCACCAGTTGATATGGAAGTAGTTTACGAAGAAACAGTAATTGATTTAAGTGAAGATTTGAAAGCTCTTAATAAAGAAAACAAATTTATTGATACAATCAAAGCAATTCCAGCTCAAATTACTTCACCTTTAGATATCTTTAGAAGAAAAACGAAAGAGATTGAAGACAAAAAAGCTGCAGAAGAGCAAGCGGAGATGCTTGAAAATACTCAATCAGAAACTCAAGTAGAAAAACAAGTAGAAACTAAGGTTCAAGAAAAAATACAAATTAATGATGTTATAAAAGAAGCTAAGCAAAATGTGGTAGCTGAAAAAACTGAAGAAAAAGCATCTGAATAATTAGTAAGAATTTAGTTTTTTCAATTTAATTCTAAATACGTTTTCTAAGTCAATTCCGTTTAGGACTTCATTTATTAAAATATTTGTATGAACACTTTTTCCACAAAAATTACGGATTATACCAAGAACTTTTGTATTACTATATTTTTCAACTAACATCGGGAAAGCTTGAACTTCTTCGCTTTTGGATGTTGCTGGGAATTTATTTATAATAATCCCGCCAATATCAAGCCCAGCTGTTCTTGCTGTGTTTATCTCGTTCAATAATATATTTAGAGAATCAGTTGTTGGAGTTACAACAAAAATCACAGGTAGTTTTAATTTTAGTGGAATATGGTAAGAAAACAAACCGTCTTTTAATGGTGTCATAAGACCACCAGTTGCTTCTGTTATTAAAATATTTGTTTTATCCAACAGTATTTTGTAGTCATTAACTATTGCTTCTAAATTAATATCAGTATTTTCAACTTGTGCACTAACAGTTGGAACAAACTTTGATTGCATCATAAACGTAGAATGAGTTGTTATGTTTTGATCTAGCATTTTGACAATTGTTAGATCTGGAGAAAGTAAGTATTCTTCTTTCTTTATAGCGCCTAGTTGCACAGGTTTATAGACGCCAACTTTGTACCCTACAGATTGCAAAACGGCAGAAATCCCCGCAGAAATAATCGTTTTTCCGCTATTATTACCTATTCCAGTTACGAATATATTCATAATTCAATTATAACAAAGCTTTATTCTCTTCATACCTACAAAAAGAGTAGAAAAAAATCTGAAATAAGGGTAAAATATATATAGACTTATTTTAGGAAAGCATTAATATTATTAATATGAAAAAAATATTTAACTATATTTTATTAATACTTTGTTTTGGATTTTTGTTTGATAGTGTACAAGCAGAAGAGCAAGTTCAAAAACTTAGAGCTGGAACTTTTGCAAAGGTAATGAATCAAACAGAATTTTCAACCTTAACAGCAGATATTGGTGATGAAGTAACTTTCATCAATACTCAAGATATGTATGTCTATGAGACTAATGCTATTCCAGAAAATACAATGTTTTATGGCGAAATAGAAGATGTGCGTGAACCGGTTGAAGGCAAAGACGGTGCAATAAAGGTACGTATTTATAAAATGATTACACCAGATAAAAAAGTTTATAAATTGAATGCGTATATATATGGTGATGCGCAAAACTATTTAGGTGGCAGAAATACAGCACCAGCTTATTATCATAAAACACCACATTATGTGAAAGGTTTAAGACCAATGCTCCAAGCTGTTCCATTGAATATTTATGAAATGGGAAAACACACTATTATAATGCCAGGAGCTGAACTTTTTGTTGTTTTTAATGATGATGTTATTTTAAAATGAACTAATTTTTGATTTCCTCGTTTTATGTAGGGAAGGCTAAAGTAGTATAAAGGAGAGACCAATGAGGAAAGAAATATTATCTATATCAATAGTTGCTATGATGATTGCAACTCCTTGTTTAAGCTTTGCAAATGAAAATTACACTATGATAGAACCAGTTTATCAAGAGGTTCCAGCTATTAATCAACAGTATCAAACACAATATCCATTACCAGTAAATAATTCATATCAAACTCAAGGTTTTGAGTATCAAGCTCCAAATTATAATAATTTACAAGGTAATGTTGTTATGGTACCAGTAAATACTTCTTTTGAGGCTGTTTCTATGAGTTCAATTTCTTCTGAGACTGCAAGTGTTGGAGATAGTGTATCTTTTTATCTTGGCTCTGATTTTTACTATGGAAAAAATTTAATAGCTTCAGCTGGTAGCAGAGTAAATGGTACTATTATTAAAGCGAAAAAAGGTAGCTGGGGTAATAGAAATGGTCAAATTCAAATAAGATTTACAAATATAGTAACTCCAACTGGTCAAATGATACCAATTAGTGCTAGTCTACAAACTTCTGATGGTTCTGGTATCTTAAAAGCTGGAACAGCAAAAGATGTTACAAAAGAATATGCTAAAGATGCTACTGTAGGTGCTGCTGCTGGCGCTGTATTAGGTACAGCTATGGGTGCTTTATCTGGTGGTAGTGTAGGACGTGGTGCTATATATGGTACTGCTGTTGGTGGTGGTATGGGATTAATACAAAATGCTTTTGAAAAAGGTGGAAATGTTGATATTCCGCAAAATGCACAAATGAACATTGTTTTAAACCAACCAGTGACAGTTTCCTCTAATACTCCTTATTAGATAGTAAATAGGCTATTTGTTTTATCATAAAATTTTTGGTAAAATAACTAGCAAATGGGAAATTAGGGAATGTCTATCATAAAAAACGATGATAATATAAAATCGCAAAAAACGAAGAAAAAAAGCATATATGAATTGCCTGCTGTTGCACGTAAAGATAAAGAAGAAATTTCTTTTGAAAAGGCGTTGATTATTGCTTTTATTCTTCATCCGTTGGTTGTTGTAATATTTTTCTTATCTTGTTTAATTATGACATATTTTGGTTTTGATTTATTTAAAAAGCCAGAAATGAAGCCTAAAGATATTGAATTTGTTCTTGTAGAAAAAGAAGCACCACCAATAGATAAAAATACAAAAAATAGGTCTGATAAAAATTCTCAAGCGGGTGGTAAACACGACCCTAAACGGAAGGTTTCACTTCCACAGCAAGAGGCTCCAAAGGCCCCAGCGAAGAAACCAACTCCGCCTAAAGCACAGAAACCAGCTGTTCAAAAACCAGCTGTAAAACCGCAGTCTAAACCACAACCGGTTCAGAAACCTACTCCAAAACCACAGCAACCAGTTGTGCAAAAGCCGGCTCCAGCGCCAAAACTTCAAGCGCCGAAGCCAACGGTTACTCCAACTGTGGCAAAACCTACAGCAAAACCATTATCAGATTTTAATATACCTATTCCCAAATCAGCTATTCCGCAAATAGCTCAACCAACAACTGCACCAGTAACAACAGCACCTAAGGTGGGTGGTAATGCATCTGGCTCTGCTGGGGGTTCTGCTGCACCAAGTTTTTCTCCAACTTCTAGTGCTGGTTCAGCTGGTTCTGGTACATCAGCTGGCGGTGGCGGTAGATTTAGTAATTCTTATGGCGGCGGAAGAGCAAATCTTGGTAATCCGGGGCCAGGTAATCCAAATGGTGCACCAGGTATTGATGCAATAAAAGAACCAGATTTTGGCCCATATATGAAAGAATTACAAAGACGTATTAAAATGAATTGGGATCCACCAAAGGGTAATGAAAGTAAACGTGTTGTTTTATTATTCTCAATTGCTCGTGACGGTAGACTGTTAAACGTTAAAGTGCATCGTTCTTCTGGCTTACAAGCTGCTGATAATGCAGCAATAGAAGCTGTAAAATTAACAGCACCATTTAGACCATTACCACCAGAGTTTAAAGGTCAAAGTGTAGATATTCAATTCACATTCGATTACAACGTATTCGGTGTATCATACTAAGAAATTAATAAGAAAAGAGGAAAATAAATTATGGAACTACTATTACATTCAATTAAGCTTGACTGGCCCGTATTGTTACCTATTCTATTATGTTCAATATTGACAGTTGCTGTTGCGATAAACAGATTTTCTTTTTACAACAAAAATAAACGTGACGTTGTAAAATTTATTAGAGGTCTAAAAACAGAATTAGTTAACAATAGATTAGATGCTGCTAAAAATTTAAGTATTCAATTGGGTGGTGTAATTGGTGAAGTATCTGAAGAAGCTGTTAGAATTTTCTCTGAACAAAAACAAGGTTTTTCTCGTTCATTTGATATTTCAGCAAATTTAGCTACAAGAAAATTAGAAAAATATCTTACAATTTTAGGTACAGTTGGCGGTGTTTGTCCTTTCTTAGGTTTATTCGGTACTGTTGTTAGAATTTTGTACACTTTCCAAGATTTGGCTTCTCAAGGTAACCAATCAGCTGCTGTTGCAATGGGTATTGGTTCTGCGTTGATTGCTACAGCGTTCGGTCTTGGTGTTGCGATTGTTGCTGTTGTTCTATACAACATGTTTCAATCAACAGTTAAAAGATATGAAGATGATTTCCAACTTATTAAGTTGTTATTCTTAAGCTTCACAGATTCAGAAGAAAAAACACAAACTAAAGCATTAGTATAGGAAGATAAAATGTCATTCTCATCAAATTCTGGTAATAAAGGAATATTTAATGAAATTAATATCACTCCGTTGACCGATATTTTCTTGGTATTACTTATCATTATGATGGTAATAGCCCCCTCTTTTCAATCGATTGATACGGATATTAATATTCCAGAAATAAATAGTGGTGTTACTGTAGAACAGAAAAATGCGGAAATTTCTGTTACTAAACAAGGCAAGTATTACATTAATGGACGTCCAATTGTTGCTGAAAATTTGGTGAAAGAATTAACCGATTTAAAACCATCTTTAGAAAAAGCTGAAGTAGTTGTTAAGGCTGATACTGAAACAAAAAGTAGTGAAATTCAAAAAATTATGAAGGCTGCACAAGAGGCTGAATATTCAAAACTTGTTCTAGCTGGTGAACCATTAACAAAGAAGGAACAAAGAAATCTTGAAGAAAAGGCTTCTCAAAAGCCGGTTGTAAAACAACAATCTAAACCAGTTAATACTCAAGATTATGATTGGAATGAGTAAAGGAAAATAAAATGGCGGGACGAAATAGAAAAACATTTAATGAAATTAATATCACTCCATTGACTGATATTTTCCTTGTGTTGTTGATTATTATGATGGTTATAGCTCCATTACTTGACCAACAAGGGTTAAATCTTGCAGTTCCAAATATGATTGAAGTTCAAGACGAGATTAAAGATTCAAAACTTATAAAAGTTTTAGTTACTGATGAAGATAAATATATGGTTAATGATGTTGAAATTCCAGTTTCGAACCTTTCTGAAATGATTATTGAACAAGCAAAAGAAAATACAGATGGCTTATTAATTATGACTCAAGATAATGCGACTCATGGTGCTGTTGTAAAATTAATGGATGAAGCCAGAAATAATGGTGTGACTAATATTTCTATTACTGAGTATTAGTATTGGTGAATACATAAAGAATATTATAGATAGTTAAAGAACAAAAAGAATAAAATAAATGTAATTTGAATGACTTGAAATAATAATTTAATTTTCTTTAGTAAAGCAAACATCACGGCAATTCATTGTTTGAGCGTAAGCGAGTTTGAATTGCTTTTATGCTGAACTTAAGAAAATAATTATTATTGAACGGATTGAAAATTGCATTTATTTTATAAATTTAAAAACAATAAAAAATAAAATATTCTGCTAGATATTTTTTTCTTACAATACTAAGTTCGGCTAAAAGCTACGCTAAAGTTACTACGTAACCGCTTCGCCTTGATGTTGCCTTACTAAGTATTCTTACAGAAAAAAATATATGCTATCATATTTCATTTTTTATTACTTTTTTGTATATACTCTGGATTGCCACAAAAATCAAAGATTTTTTCGCAATGACATATAATGATAATATTCTTTATGTAAAAACAAAAAACTTGTTTGTTGTAAAATATTCCTATAAATGAATTAAGAAAAAGGAATATAAAATGACAACTCCATTAACTGGGAATGAAATAAGAAAAGCATTCATTGAATTTTTCAGAGATAAACATAATTCAACTGAAGTACCAAGCTCTAGCTTAGTACCAGATAATCCAACTGTATTATTAACAACAGCTGGTATGCTTCAATTTTTACCATATTATTTAGGTTTGGAAAAACCACCATTTGAACCTGCTCGTGCAGTATCTTGCCAAAAGTGTGCTCGTGCTGGTGGTAAAGACTCTGATATTGAAAACGTTGGTAGAACACCACGTCATCATACTTTCTTTGAAATGTTAGGTAACTTTGCGTTTGGTGATTACTACAAAAAAGAAGTTATTCCTTGGAGTTGGGATTTTGTTACTAACTACTTAAAATTAGACCCAAAACGCCTATGGATTACAATTTTTGAAACTGACGACGAAGCTTTTGAAATTTGGACAAAAGATGTAGGTATTCCACCAGAAAGAGTTATTAGAAAAGGTAAAAAAGATAACTTCTGGGGGCCTCCAGGTGCAACTGGTTCTTGTGGTCCTTGTACAGAAATCCACTACGACTTAGGTGAACACTTAAAATGTAGTGATGATTGTTCAATCGCAACTTGTGAATGTGACCGTTGGGTTGAAATATGGAACTTAGTATTTACAGAACTTTTCCAAGATGAAGAGGGAAATCACACTCCATTAGAAAAGAAAAACGTAGATACTGGTATGGGCTTAGAACGTATTACAATGGTTGTTCAAGGAAAAGATTCTACATTTGAAACAGACCTTTTAAAACCAATCTTAGACAAAGTTTCTGATATGTCTAAAGTTCCATACAAACAAAGTCAAAAAACAGATATTTCCCTAAGAATTATTACTGACCATGCAAGATGTGTATCATTTATGATTAATGATGGCGTAACTCCAGGTAATGAAGGAAGAAGCTACGTTTTAAGAATGATTATGCGTCGTGCTTTAAGACACGGTAAATTATTAGGTTTAGAATTACCTTTCTTGAGCGAAATTGTTGACGTTGTTGTTAAACAATACGGTGAACAATATCCAGACCTTGTTAAAAATTCAGATAAAATCAAATCAGTAATTAAACAAGAAGAAGAAAGATTTAAAATAACTCTTGATAGAGGTTACAAATTATTAGAAGAATTAATGCAAACTTCAAAAGTAATTGACGGAGAAAATGCGTTCAAATTATACGATACATTTGGTTTTCCACTAGAGTTAACAATCGAAATTGCAGCTGAAAAAGGTGTAACTGTTGATGCTGAAGGCTACAAAGAAGAAATGAAAAAACAAAAAGAAAGAGCTAAAGCAGCAGCACACAAAATTAGTTTAACTGACGATTTAGTTTATGTTGAAGTTGAAAATAAATTTGGTTCAACTGAATTTGTTGGCTATAACAATAATGAAGCAGAAGCTAAAATCATTGCAATTATCGAGGCTGGTGACTTTATCGATATTATGCTTGATAAAACTCCATTCTATGCTGAATCTGGTGGTCAAGTTGGCGATACAGGTATTATTGAAGGTAAAAACTTTAAAGCAGAAGTTTTAAATACATTTAAAGTAAACAAATTATTTGTACATCGTGTTCAAATGGTAGATGGTGAAGCAAAAGTTGATGATATTGTAAAAGCTTCTATTGATACAGATAGAAGAAAAGAAATCACAATTCACCACTCAAATGCTCATTTAATTCAAGCAGCTTTGAGAAAAGTATTAGGTGAAGAAGTACACCAAGCAGGTTCATTTGTTGAAGAAAATAGAACTCGTTTCGACTTTACATTCCCACGCGCTATGACAAAAGAAGAAGTTCAAGAAGTTGAAGATATTATAAACAAATGGATTAATGATGATATTGAACAAAATACTGAAGTGATGAACATAGAAATGGCTAAAAAGTCTGGTGCTATGGCTTTATTCGGTGAAAAATATGATGACGATGTAAGAGTTGTTAAATTTGGTAATATCTCATCCGAACTTTGTGGTGGTACACACGCAACTTCGACTGGTAAAATTAGACTTGTAAAAATTGTTTCTGAAGCAGCAGTTGCTGCTGGTACAAGAAGAATTGAAGCTGTTTGTGGTAATACAGCACTTCAATTATTAACAGAAAAAGCAAACATAGTTGATAAAATGACTCAAGGCTTTAAATGCCCAGTTTCTGAACTTGGCGAAAGAATTATGAAGCTTGCAGTTGATAATAAAAATCTTCAATTAGAGCTTGATAAATTAAAAGAAGAACAAGCTAAATCTAAATTCCAATCATTTATATCTAAAGCTCAAGATATTAATGGTGGTAAATTATTTATCAGTGAAATTGAAGCATTCCCAGCAAATATTGTTAAATTGGGTAGCGAAATGTTATCAGCTAAACTTGGTGAAGCAATTGTAGTTTTAGCTTCTGTTGATGAAGATAAAATCACTTATGCTGTTAAAGTTGATGATTCGTTTGTGAAAAAAGGAATCAATGCCGGTCAAATTGTTAATAAACTAGCAACAGCTACTGGCGGTAAAGGTGGTGGACGTCCACAATATGCACAAGGTGCTGGTAAAGATAGAACAAACCTAAGAACAGTACTTGCGGAAGTTGAAAAAGAAATTAAACAATCAGTTTAAGAAAAAAGAAGAAGGAGGTTTCAAAACCTCCTTTTTAAATCTTTAAATAAAAAAAGCGAGAAGGCACTCTTCTTGCTTTTTTGTTATATCAAATGTGCTTACGCACCAATTTTTTCTTGTAAAAGCTCTTCTATACTTACTTTTGAATCCATTCTTTCTTGAATATCAGAAAGTTGTTTTTCAATGTTAAATCTGATAGCTTTTCTATTTTTATTTGTTTCAATACCTTTTTTAATTTCTTCATATACAATATAAGAATTCAATTGCATATATGATTTAATATCTTTAGCTTTTTTATTAGTTTTTAGAAGATTTTCGCTTTTGCCTAGTGTATATTTTAAAATTGAATCAATGATAAATTTATTTTGGCGTAAAGATTGTTTTTCTGAATTGTTTAATAATGTATTTAATAGAACTCTACAATGAGTTTCAATTGTATTAATTAAACTTTTACGTTGTATCCAAGGAATAGATTTAGATAAATGATGAGTACTTTCACTTACTCTTGTTTCTGCATATTTAACAAGTAAATACTTTTTGATGTTCTCTTTTAATTCATTCATTACTAGTGTGTCCTCTTCCCAACTAATCTCTTTCCAAAATTAAAAAACAATTATGACGTATGTATATCAAAATCTTTCTTAACTATATCTGTTTTATATCATAAATTGGTGTTTTCTCCTTACTCTATTTGGAGGAGATATTAAAAAAATATTTAAATTGAGTTTATTAGCAAATATAATATTGAATATGGCTACGAATTTTGAATTTCTTAAAAAAGTAAATAATGACTTATATGAAATAATTTCAGAAGCTGAAAAGCTTTATCGTGATGAGTATTTTGAACAATGCATGGTTCAAACTCGTAGGTTTGGTGAGCATGTTTGTAAAGACATGTTAGTTCAAAATGGAAAACGAACTGGTTCCTTTGATGATATGCTAGCAACCTTAAAAGACCATTCGCAAGGCAATCCTCAAGAAAAAGAATTTATTGATGATTTGTATTTCTTGAAGAAAAATGGAAATCAATCAGTTCATTCTGGCAAGGTTAAAAAAGAAGCGATAGTAGCCCTAGAGTGTCTTCAACGTTCTTTTGAAGTTGCAATAAACTACAGTGTTTATAATCAAGGTGCTTCAACAAATATTTTAAAGTTAGATTATGATGTAGAACTTTTGGTTACAGATAAAAAATCAAAAAAATCATTAAAAGAAAAATATTTAGAAGAGAAGAAAAAACAAGAAAAAATAGAGAAAAAAGAAAAACAACTTGTTACAAAACCAGAAAGACCACAAAAGATCAAACAAGAAAAAGTTAAAAAGAAAGAAGTTGTTAAGCAACAAAAATCCAAACAAAAAACAAAAATTCAAATTCCTTTATTTTGGAAATTTATTATATTTTTATCTTGTATTTCAGTTGGATTTATCACATTTTTAATTATTACAATTAGTTTTCAAACAAAATAGCTTCTAAGTTTTCTGCTTAGAAGCTATTTTTATGAGCAAAAGACATAGAGTAATGGCTAATTTTCATCAGCTTCTTTATAGTCAGAAGTATCATTTTTTATAATATCTAAATCAAACTTTTTCCATTCTTTAAAGCCACCCCTTAACGTTGCTGTCGGGAAATGCTTTTCGATTAAGGATAAAGCTGTATTATATGCTCTTGGGCAAGAATCAGAGTAGGAATAAACAATAGTTACTCTATCTTTATTTAGCATTTTTATGTGTTCTTCTGCTTCTTTATATGGAATATGTACAGCGTACGGAATATGACCTTCAATATAGTCTTCATATTCTCTAACGTCAACAATATTTATAGTATCAATACGTCTTGAAATAGTGTCGTCTAAAGAGAATGGGCCAATGGTAAAAGATACAATATTTTCAAAAAACTTTTTTGCACGTGATAAATCTTCTGTAATATCTTTATGTTGAAACATATTAAAACCTTTCATCAATTACTACAATGTTAATTTATTACAAATGATAAATTCTCAAATTCCTCTATTGAGTAGAGTTTTAGGGTTATTTAATTATTTATTGTAAATATGAGTGTTTTTTAAATTGACTTTAGTGTTTATTAGTCGGATAATACTGAGAAATAAGGTGAAAGACATGAAACATTACTTGTTTAAAAGTGAATATATAATTTGAAAAAGAAAAACTGTCTGTTTTTCTTTTTTTTTATCTAAACTGTCACTCTGAATTTATTTCAGAGTCTAACCAGAAAAATTTATAGTAATAAGATTCTGAAACAAGTTCAGAATGACAAAAAGAAAGAATGATATGAAAAAAATATACAAAGCAAAAGTAAATAGAATTGAAAGAGTAAGTGCAAGTTCACATTTTATTGAAATTGAATGTGAAATACCGGTAAAAGTTGAAGCTGGTCAATTTATATCAATATATTGTGACGGTTTGACTCTACGTAGACCATTTAGCGTTTACTCAAACAATAATGGTAGAATAGGTGTCCTCTTTAAAGAAAGAGGAAAAGGCACGCAATATATTAAATCACTTAAAGTTGGTGATTTTATTGATATTGCTGGGCCTTTTGGCAATACTTTCGATATTCAAAATAAAAAAGCTTTGTTGATTGGTGCTGGTATTGGTGCAGCACCAATGGCTTATTTAAAGGAAAAACTTGATGAAAAAGGTATTAAAAACTATTATGCAGCTGGCTTTTTAACAAAGGATGAAGTTCCAGCAGGAATGAAAATTGACAAGATTTGTACTGATGACGGTTCATTCGGTGATGCTGGAAGTGTACTAAATTACTTAGGTGTTCTTATTAATGAACATAAACCAGAAGTGATTTATGCGTGTGGTCCACATATAGTTTTAAAAATAGTTGCAGAACAAGGTGAAAAATACGGAATAGAAACACAAGTTGCAATGGAAAAAGTTATGGCTTGTGGAATTGGTGTTTGTCGTGGTTGTGTCATAGATATTAAAAAAGACGGCAAAATAGTAAACGCTACAGTGTGCAAGGATGGCCCTGTGTTCAAAGGAAGTGAGGTAGTATGGGAAAATTAAGCGTAAACTTAAATGGGTTTGAACTTAAAAATCCCATAATGACCGCTTCTGGCACATATGGTTATGCAAGTGAATATAACGATTTTATTGATGTTTCAAATCTTGGTGCAGTAGTTACAAAAGCAATATCATTACACCCACGTGCAGGCAATAAGCATATTCGTATTACTGAAACAAGAGCTGGCATGATAAATTCTATCGGCTTAGAAAATGTTGGTATAGATAAATTTTTAGAAGTTAAAGTACCAGAACTAAATGAAAATAATATTGATTATATTATGAACGTTGCTGGTTCTACGATAGATGAGTATGTTCAAGTAGCTAAAAAATGTGATGAAAATAATATAAAAGCAATTGAATTAAATGTATCTTGTCCAAACGTAAAATCAGGTTGTTTAGAGTTTGGTACGGATGAAAATTCATTATATGAGTTGGTTAGTGCTGTAAGAGCAGTTTACAACGGCTTTTTGATTGTTAAATTGACTCCAAACGTAACTTCTATTGAAAAGTTAGGTATAGCAGCAGAAAAAGCAGGTGCAAATGCTGTTAGTGCAATAAATACTTTAAAAGGAATGTCTATTAAAATTGAACGAGTTAGCGGTAAATTTATAAAAACTATTGTACAAGGTGGATATTCTGGTATTGGTATTAAACCAGTAGCAATAGGTGCTGTTAGTAGATTATCAAAAGTTATAAATATTCCAATCATTGGTATTGGTGGTATTGAAACCTTAGATGATGTACTGGAATTCTTTGCAGCTGGGGCTGAAGCTGTTCAAGTAGGCACTGCTAACTTTACTCATCCAGAAACAGCTGAAAAATTGGTGAAAGAATTAGAAGAATACATTACAAAAAATGGTTTTGAAAGTTTAGATGAATTAAAGAAAGAATTGAGGGCATAATGACAAACAAAGTTTTAAATTTATTAGAACAAGCAGAAGGAGTACTTCACGGACATTTTTGTTTAACATCAGGACTTCACTCTGATATTTATTTTCAATGTGCAAAACTATATCAATATCCAGAAATAACATCAGAACTTGGTAAATTATTAGCAGAAAAACTTGCTGATGTTGAATTTGATACAATTGTAGCTCCAGCAATAGGCGCAGTAATAATTGGTTATGAAACTGCAAAAAATGCGAAAAAACGTAATTTGTTTGTTGAAAGAAAAGATGGCGAAATGCAGTTAAGACGTGGTTATACTCTTAAAAAAGGTGAAAGAGTAGTAATCATTGAAGACGTTATTACAACTGCAAGAACAATCAAAGAAACAATGGAAGCAATTAAAGAATTCGAACCAGAAGTTGTAGCAGTTGGTTGTATCGTTGATAGAACACAAGGTAAAACAGATTATAATATCAAATCTTTATTACAAATTGACCCAGTTGTTTATGACCCAAGTGATTGCCCACTTTGTAAAGAAGGTATTGAACTTGTAAAACCAGGTAGCAGAGCAGAAGAAAAGGCAAAAGCATAATGGAACATTTAATTGATATTAAAAGTATTTCAAAAGAAGAAATTTTAAATATCATAAATCTTGCAAAAGAGTTTAAAAAAGGAACTAAAAAGTCTGATGTTGAAAAGAAAACTCTATCTTTGATGTTTTATGAAAACTCAACAAGAACAAGATGTAGTTTTGAAATTGCGGCTCAAAAGCTAGGAATGAATATCATCAATTTTGATGCAAGTCATTCTTCTTTATCTAAGGGTGAAAGCTTAAAAGATACAATGGAAAACTTATACTTCTTAGGTGTTGATGCTGTAGTTATTAGACACTCTTTATCTGGAATAATAAACAACGTAATGCGATTGGTGAAATACCCAATCCATTTTGTTAATGGTGGTGATGGAACTCACGCACATCCTTCACAAGCTCTTTTAGATTTCTATACAATGCTTGAAAAAATTGGAAGTGTAGAAGGAAAGAAAATTACTATTGTTGGTGATGTTTCTCACTCACGTGTAGCAAAATCAAATATTAGTTTATTATCAAAATTTGGTGCTGATATTAACTTATGTGCACCAACATATTTACAGTTTGAAAATGAACAAGCGTTCAACGTAAAATACCATAACAATGTAAAAGAAGCTATTGATGGTGCTAACGTTGTAATGGTTCTAAGAGTTCAAAACGAACGCCACGAAAAAGCTGGTTATCCAGATTCTACTGAATATAAAAGAATGTTTGAAATAGATACTAATCTGTTAAAACAATATGCAGCTGATGATGTAATATTAATGCACCCAGGCCCAGCTAATAGAAACATAGAAGTTTCGTCAGAACTTCTTGATAACCGTGTTGGTAAAACAATCTTAGAACAAGCACAGAATGGTGTTTATGTAAGAATGGCTATCTTAAACACACTATTAAAAGGAGATAAATAATGCTTCTTAAAAATGCAAAAATCGTAAATCCTAAAACAAATTTCGAGGGTATTTCAGATATAAGAATAGAAGATGGTATTGTTAAAGAAATAGCAGTTAATCTTCAACCAAAAGATAACGAAGAAGTTATTGATTTAACCAGTAAAATTATCACACCTGGCTTGGTTGATATTCACTGCCACTTGCGTGAACCAGGATTTAATGCAAAGGAAACAATTAAAACAGGTATCGCTTCAGCGATAAATGGTGGTTATACTGCAATTTGTCCAATGGCAAATACAAATCCTCAAGTTGATAACGCTACTACCTTAACTTATACAATTATTAAAGCTAAAGAAGTTTCTGACATTGGTTTTCATCCAATTTGTGCAGTGACAAAAGGGTTGGGCAATGAAAAAATGGTTAATGTTTCAGAACTTCTTGATAATGGTGCTATTGCATTTTCTGATGACGGTAAACCAGTAGAAAATATGTATTTGCTAAAAGAAGCGTTGAAATATGTTAATTCTAATAATGCAACAATAATTTCACACTCAGAAGATTCATCACTTGCAAATGGTGGTTGCATAAATGAGGGAAAAGTCGCAACAAGACTTGGATTAAAAGGAATTCCAAACATAACAGAATCTTTAGCAGTAGCAAGAGAACTAGAAGTTGTAAGAGCGGTAAATGGCAAATATCACTTTGCACATATATCAACAAAGCGCTCAATTGAATTAATTCGCCAAGCAAAGAAAGATGGTTTAAATATAACTGCAGAAACTGCACCACATTATTTCAGCTTAACAGAAGATGATATGGTTGATTATGATGCAAAATACAAGGTCAATCCTCCATTAAGAACAAAAGAAGATTTAGAAGCAGTAATCGAAGGTCTTCAAGACGGTACGTTAGATGCTATTGCAACAGACCACGCACCTCATACTGTCCACGAAAAACAACTTCCAATCCAAAATGCACCAATGGGTATGGTTGGTTTTGAGACTGCTTTAGGTATCACTCTTACATACCTTGTTCATAGTGGTAAATTAAGCTTAATGGAAGCAATCAAAAAATTAACTTATGCACCAGCTTCAATTTTGAATATTCCAAATCAAGGTTCAATTGAAGTTGGCAAAGAAGCTAATATGACTGTATTTGATTTGAATGAAGAATGGACTGTTGATGCATCTCAATTCAAATCAAAATGCAGAATTTCACCTTTTGATGGATACAAATTAAAAGGCAAACAAAAAATGACAATTATAAAAGGTAAAATAATTAATATAGGATAAGAACAATGCAAATTAGACCAGAGATTAAAGAGAAAATAGTTCTCGCACTGGATGTAGATACTCCAGAACAAGCAAAAGAACTAATTACTGAATTAAAAGACTATGTAGGTGTTTTTAAAGTTGGCCTACAAATGTATACAGGGAATGGTTATGAAATTTTTAACTTTATGAAAGAGCAAAATATTAAGTTCTTCTTCGACGTTAAACTTCACGATATTCCAAATACAGTAGCAAAAGCTTCTGAAAACGTAATTAGAAATGGAGCTTCCTTCTATAACGTTCACACAACAGGTGGCGAAGAAATGATGCGACAAGCACAAGAAGCAGCAAGAAGAACTGCAAAAGAGCTTGGCAGAGAAAACCCAATTATTCTTGGTGTTACTGTTTTAACAAGTATTTCAGAAGAAGCACTTCAACAAGAATTAAAAGTTCCATATAAGCCAAATGAATATGCAATTCACTTAGCATTAATGGCTAAAAAGGCTGGTCTAGACGGTGTTGTTGCGAGTGTTTGGGAAGCAAAAAAAATCAAACAAGCTTGTGGTAAAGATTTCAAAGTTCTTTGTCCTGGTATTAGACCAGATTGGTCAAATAAAAATGAACAAAAACGTATTGCTACTCCAAGTGTTGCTATAAAAGAAGGTGCTGACTACCTAGTAATTGGTAGAGCAGTTACAAGTGCAGAAGATAGACTTAAAGCTATTCAAATGATTTATGAAGAAATTGAAAATGCACTATTAACTCAAAATAAATCTTATGCAACTTCAAAGGGCAAATTAATTTTAGAAAACGGTATGATTTTTGAAGGTGAATCAATCGGTGCTGATGGTACTTCATATGGTGAGATTGTTTTCAATACATCAATGGTGGGTTATCAAGAAGCACTTACAGACCCATCATATGCTGGTCAAACAATAGTATTAACATATCCAGAAATTGGTAACTACGGTATAAATAAAGACGATTTTGAATCTGGGAAAATACACGCAAAAGGTTTAATTGTAAAAAATATGTGCGAGAATGAGTCACACTATAAAAGTGCATTACCTTTAAATGAATATTTAAAACAAAATAACATTGTTGGTCTAAAAGGTATTGATACAAGATATTTGACTCAAATCATTAGAAACAATGGTTCAATGAATTGTGCTATTACAACTGGTGATATAACTTCTGAAATCAAACAAAAAATGAGAGAGTATAAAATCAGTAAAGATATCGCAAACGAGGTTTCTTCTTACAAAATAGAAAAAATTGTAGGAAGTGGTAAAAAACTTGGTATCTTGGATATGGGTATAAGAAAAAGTTTAATAGATGAAGTAAAATCATTAAACTATGACATTACAATTTTCCCATCTGATACAACTGCTGAAGATATTTTAAATGAAAAAGTTGAAGCACTTTTAGTATCAAATGGACCAGGAAATCCAGAAGACGCTACAAAAGCAATTTCAACAGTAAAATCATTATTAGGCAAAATGCCAATCTATGGTGTTTCACTGGGTATGCAAATTGTAAGTTTAGCATTAGGTGCAAAAACAACAAAATTAAAATATGGACACAGAGGTTCAAACCATCCAATTATGAACCTTGAAACAGATGAAATTATTGTTTCAGCACAAAATCATAGCTATGCAGTAGATGGTACAACTCTACCAAAGAATGTAAAAGTTACTTACAAAAACATAAATGATGAAACCATTGAAGGTATTAGTTGTGATGAGTTTAAAGTAAAAGCAGTTCAATTTGATTCAGATATGAGTTTTATGACTGTATAAGTAAGGAAAGAGATAGATTATGCCATTAAATAAAAATATAAAGAAAGTTCTTGTTATAGGTTCAGGCCCTATCGTAATCGGTCAAGCAGCTGAGTTTGACTACGCTGGAGTACAAGCTTGTAGAACTTTAAAAGAAGAAAATATAGAAGTAGTTCTTGTAAACTCAAACCCTGCAACAATTATGACTGATGAAAATATTGCAGATAAAGTTTATATTGAACCATTAACAGTTGAATCTTTAGCTTATATTATTGAAAAAGAAAGACCAAATGGTTTAATTGCGACATTAGGTGGTCAAACTGGTTTAAACTTAGCAGTTAATTTATATGAAGAAGGTATTTTAGAAAAATACAATGTAGAACTTTTAGGTACAAGAATTGAATCAATTAAAAAAGCAGAAGATAGAGAATTATTTAAAAATTTAATGCTTGAAATTGGTGAACCAATTCCAGAAAGTGATATTGTTTCAAATTTAGAAGATGCTAAAAAATTCGCACAAAAAATAGGTTTCCCAATTATTGTAAGACCAGCTTATACGTTAGGTGGTACTGGTGGCGGTATTGCTAATAACTATAGTGAATATGAAGATATTGTTCATACTGGTTTATCTTTAAGCCCAATTTCACAAGTATTAGTTGAAAAAAGTATTGCTGGCTATAAAGAGATTGAATACGAAGTTATTCGTGACGCAAATAATACAAGTATTGCAATCTGTAATATGGAAAACATTGACCCAATTGGTATCCATACTGGTGATAGCTTTGTAGTTGCACCAACTCAAACCTTGACAAGTAAAGAATGTCAAATGATGAGAGGTGCTGCTTTAAAAATCATTAAAGCTTTAAAAATCGAAGGTGGTTGTAACGTACAATTCGCCTTAGATACGGTAAGCAACCAATACTATGTAATCGAAGTTAACCCTCGTGTTAGCCGTTCATCAGCTTTAGCTTCTAAAGCAACTGGTTATCCAATCGCCAAAATTACAACAAAAATTGCAATAGGTTATCACTTACACGAAATTCCAAACTCTATTACAAAGAAAACAGTTGCTGCAGTTGAGCCTACAATTGACTACGTAGTAACTAAAATTCCAAAATGGCCATTTGATAAATTTAAACACGGCGATAGAATTCTTGGTACAAAAATGAAGGCTACTGGTGAGGTTATGGCTATCGGTAGAACTTTTGAAAGTTCTTTCAAAAAAGCAATTGCTTCAATTGAGTCTAAATATACTGGTCTATTACGTGGTCGTTATTTAGAATCTAGCGAAGAAGAATTAAAAGCATTATTACACGTACAAGATGATAGAAGAATTTTCAGAGTTGCTGAAGCTATCAATCGTGGTGTTAGTGTAAATGAAATTTGTAAAATTACAAAGATTGATAAGTGGTTTATCTGCAAGATAAAAGGTTTAGTAGATTTTGAAAATAAATTAAAAAATGATACTTTAACTCCAGCACTTTATCTTGAAGCGAAAGAAAAAGGTTTCTTAGATGAAGAAATTGCAAGATACACACAAAAATCAATTGCAGAGATTGAACGAATGAAAAAAGAAAATTCAATCAGTGCTTCATTTAAAATTGTAGATACTTGTGCGGCTGAATTTAAAGCTTATACACCATACTACTATTCAACTTATAACGAAGTTGATGAAAGTGATGCAAATGATAATGATAAAAAGATTTTAATTCTTGGTTCTGGTCCAATCAGAATTGGTCAAGGTATTGAATTTGATTATTGTTCTGTTCATGCAGCTTGGGAAGTAAGAAATCACAATTATAAATCATTAATTGTAAACTCTAACCCAGAAACTTTATCAACAGACTTTGACGTTGCTGACAAATTGTATTTTGAGCCTATGCACATTGAAAACATAATGAATATTATCGAAAAAGAAAATCCAGAAGGTGTAATGGTTCAATTTGGTGGTCAAACAGCTATCAACTTAGCACCAAAATTACACGAAAGAGGAGTGAAAATTCTAGGTACTTCATTAGATTCAATCAATGCAGCAGAAGATAGAAAACTATTTGAACAGTTATTAAGAGATTTAAAAATTCCTCAACCAAAAGGTTTTGCAATTAGAAAACAATCAGAAGCTTTAGAAGTAGCAAAAACTTTAGGTTATCCATTACTTGTAAGACCTTCATTTGTAATTGGTGGTCGTGGTATGCAAGTTGTTTACAATAAGGATGAATTGATTTCATACATTGAAGGAGCATTAAAATTCTCTGATGAACATCCAATTCTAATCGACCAATATATTGAAGGTAAAGAGTTAGAGTTAGATGCGATTTCTGATGGTGAGAATGTATTAATTCCTGCGATTACAGAACACGTTGAACGTGCTGGTATTCACTCTGGTGACTCTATTGCATTATATCCAACAAGAACAATTCCAGAAGAAGTAATCAAAAACTTAGTAACTTATACAGAAAAAATTGCTAAAGCATTAAAAATTAAAGGGCTAATGAATATTCAGTTTGTTATGAAAGATAACGTTGCATATATTATCGAGGTTAACCCACGTGCTTCAAGAACAGTACCAATTTTAAGTAAAGTTACTGGAATACCTATGGTTAAGATTGCAATTGCCGCAGTATTAGGTCAATCAATTATTGAACAAGGTTATAAACCAGGTTTGGTTGAAAAAACTGGTTTGGTTTGTGCTAAAGTGCCTATCTTTTCATTCCAAAAATTGAATAGAATAGACCCAGCCTTAGCACCTGAAATGAAGTCAACTGGTGAGGTACTTGGTATTGATACAAGCTACCCAAGAGCATTAGCAAAAGGATTCTTGGCTGCTGGTTATAATCTATCTACTGAACGTGGTAATGTATTGATTTCAATTAATGACCACTATAAGAAAGATTGTGTGGAAATAGCTAAGGATTTAGTTGAACTTGGATATAATCTAGTTGCAACAACTGGTACACACAAATTCTTAAAGTTGCATAATATTGAATCAAAAGAAATTGAAAAATTTGATATTCAAAAAATGCAACGCAATATGAAAAATAAAGAATTATGTTTTATCATCAATACACCAACGACTAATAATAGTAAAGTAAGATATGGTTCAGAAGATAGAGGCTTCTTAATCAGAACAATTGCAGAAATGTATTCAACACCTTGCTTTACTGTATTAGATACAGCTAAAGCTTATTTAGAGGCTTTGAAATGTTATATGAATGACCCAGCTTTGACATATAATAGTATTGATAAATATAGAAAAGCAGAAGTTCTATCAAAGTAGGTCTATTATGGAAGAAAAGAAGAAAAAGAAAAAACCAAAGTTCAAAATAGACATAAAAAATATGGGTGTAAATATTGATAAAAATGAATATAGAGAAATAGTTCTATCTAATTCAAACCACCCAGAAATATTTACAAGGTAAAAAAAGACCTCCTTAATAGGAGGTCTTTTTTATAGCCATTTTGTAAAAACAACAGCATCTCCACTTTCTGGAAGTTGCTGTATTCTTTTGTTTATTGTTTTTATATCTCGCTTACATAATGAAAGAAATTGATAATTGCATATCAGCTGATTGTTTATTATATAACGTTTATCTTTGGGGTTAATCGTATTTCTTCTTACTATTCTTACACTATCTTTGCATTTTTGTTTGTTCAACATATCACTAATAGAGAATTTAAAGGCAACAAATTCGCTATCGGTTAAGGTTGTTTGACTTATAACACAGATATCTTTTTCTTTATTGCAAATAATTTTTGATTTATATGGTTCTGAATTATATATGAAAAAAGCAAAAAGCATAAGATTAAAAATCAAAAAAAGAATAGAAACCCAAAGAGATGCTTGTTTATTCATTTTAAAAATTCCCCAACTATCTTTTTATTATAAATTCTCTCTTTTTTATTTTAATGAATATAAATTTTTTAAACAAGTGGGGAATATTTTTTACTAAAAATGTATTTAAACTAAAAATATGAAAAATATGGAATGGTTTGATAGTTTAAATAAGCCCTTTTTAAGTCCACCAGATTGGCTGTTTACTCCTGTGTGGCTAGTACTTTATATAATGATTTTTACCTCGTTTATTTTATTTTGGGGTAATGGAATGACAAAAGAAAAACGATTACCATTGATTTTTTTTATAATTCAACTCGTTTTAAATTGGACGTGGGTGCCAATATTCTTTGGAATGGAAAATATTTTAGGTGGATTTATTATTATTGTCATTATGTATATCTTTTTGTGGCTTACAATTATTACATTTTTTAAATATTCGAAACTTGCTTCAATATTGCTTTTGCCATATTTGTTTTGGATAAGTTTTGCTGCCTATTTAAATTTTGGTTATTTGGTGCTAAATTAGTTTTATTACATTAGCATTAGAAACAAAAGGGATATTATTATGACTATTGAGGGAATTATTACTTCTCCATCTTTTATAAAAGTTAAAACAGTTGGTGAAAAGGAACGTTTTTTAAACAGTAATTTTATTTTATCAGTTGAACCAAATGAACAAGATGAAAAAATGTCTGATATTGTTATGTTGAACGGAAAAACATATACAATTAAAGAAACATCTACACAATTAATGGAAAATCGTTATAGACGAGATGTAAGAAACGGTGCTTCAATAATCAACTTTTTGGGTTAATATCAATAAATAATGATATATACCTATAACATAATTTATGGACGACCATATTCAAATAAAAAAGCTGAGATTAATTAATCTCAGCTAATTTTTCTAATTTTAATTTTTGATCGTGGGTCATTAACAGATTTAATAATTCATCTAAATCACCGTCGATTACAGTCCAAACATTTAGGTTTTGTCCTATTCTATGGTCTGTTAAACGACCTTGAGGGAAGTTATATGTTCTAATACGCTCTGAACGGTCTCCAGTACCAACTTGAGAACGTCTTAAATCTGTAACTTCTTTCATTTGTTTTTGAACTTCAATATCATAAAGTTTTGCTTTTAAAATTTGCAATGCTCTTTCTTTATTTTGAAGTTGAGAACGTTCTTCTGTACAGAAAATCATAATACCAGTCGGTTTGTGGAAAACACGAGCAGCTGTTTCTACTTTGTTTACGTTTTGACCACCAGCACCACCAGAACGTGCAGTTGTGATTTCAATATCATTCATATTTAATTCAACTTCAACATCATCAACTTCTGGCATAACAGCAACTGTAGCAGTTGATGTATGAACTCTACCTTGTGATTCTGTGGCAGGAACTCTTTGTACACGGTGAACACCAGATTCATATTTTAGCTTTGAATAAATGCTATCACCTTTAATTGAAATAATAACTTCTGATACACCACCAGCTTCACAATCTGTTTTAGATAGAACTTGCGTTTGCCAACCTTGTTTATCAGCAAATTTTAAGTACATTCTCATCAAATCGCCGGCAAAAATGTTAGCCTCATCACCACCAGCAGAACCTCTAATTTCAAGCATGATATCTTTATCATCCATTGGGTCACGAGGAAGTAAAAGAACTTTCATTTTCTCTTTTAATTCTTCCATTTTGGCTTCATTTTCAGAAATTTCATTTCTTAAAAATTCACGCATTGTTTCATCAGTTTCTCCCTTTAAAAGTTCTTCTGCATCTTTTACAGCTGCGTCAGATTCTTTCCAAGCTTGATAAGTTTCAACTGTTTCTTCCATCGCTTTTCTTTGTTTTGAAAGAGTTTTAAACTTGTTGTAGTCTTGAATAACTTCTGGGTCAGATAATATTTGACCTAATTCCATATACTTGCTTTCAATTTGCAAGATTTTATCTATCATATCTTTCATTGTATTTATCCTCTAGTTGGAACTCTTCCGCAAGATTTATCTTCATCACAAAAACCAAATCTTTCACATTTTGGAACAAGATAATCTTTTAGCCAAGGTTCTTCCTTAATTAATTCATCACACATTCTCTTAACAAGAATTCTGATTTCCTTTTGTGCTCTAGTACAAAGTCTAAGGTTTGCAAGGTGGATAAGTTCTCTTAAATTCAAGCTTGCAACCATTGAAGTTGAAGCAGCGTTTGGTAATACTGCACGAGCATCTTCTGCTGGAATACCAGCTTCTGTAAGTTCAAGATAAAACTCAGAAATTTTACCCATAAACTCATCAAATTTTTCTTTTAATTCGGGATTATTTTCGATTGTATCCGGTGTTAAATAATCAAATTGACCTTTTTCTTTAACATATCTTTGAGATTTTTGAGAAAAGGACATGTGTCTGTGTCTAACAAGTTGATGAGAACACGCTCTTGAAATATTAGAGATAGCGAAGCTAACTTGGATATGCTCAATCGTAGAATAGTGACCAGACGAAACCACTCTTGATATAAGTTTTAACATTTTCTCTTCATCTTGAGCAGAATCACAATCATAAATGTTTAAGGGAGAATCTGCACTATAACAAGTTCTACAAGCAGTATAAATAGTTTTAAGCATATTTTCTGGTCTAGAAATTAGTCTTACTTGCGCAAATCTATCTTTGTTCATTTTAATCCCTCCATTAAACACAAAAACCCACTTTAGTAAGCGGGTATAAAAAAGCAGTGCTTTCTTTTGAAAAGCACTGCAAATAAGCTATTTTTGTTGATATCTTTTTTTGAATTTTTCAATTCTACCTTCTGTATCAACGATTTTTTGGTTGCCAGTATAGAATGGGTGACAGTTGTTACAAATTTCAACTGTTAAGTTTTCAACAACTGAACCTGTTTCAATTTCATTACCACATACACATTTTATAACTGTCTTTTTGTAATCTGGATGTATTTCTTTTTTCATTTCTATATACCTCTATAAATTTATTATCAGCTATAGAATTATATACAGCTAAAAAATTTATATCAAGTGATGTTTAAATATTGTATTCACAAATGTTAAAAAATAATAAATTTGCATGAGTTGAAATATATAAAATGTGGTATTATATTAATAGTATATACTGTAAATAAAAGTCACTATATGTGAGTATAAGGAAAAGATCTAGATGAAAAAAGCATTTACTCTTTCAGAGGCATTGATTACATTAGCGATACTAGGTGTTTTGGCTGCAATATTAATTCCGGTAATCAATAACGTAAGACCTGACAAAGATAGAATTACTTACAAAAAAGCTCTTTATAGCGTACAAGGTGCTATTGCTAGTGCATTAGATTCAACATTGTTGACATCTGGTGGTGAGCTTTCAAACCAATGGGGTGCTGACCCAGATGCATTCCCATTATCAGGCTTAACAAATGACGCTTTTTGTAGAGCAGTTGCTGAAGCGTTAAACACAGCTGGTCGTGTTAACTGTGGTAATTCGGGATACGATAAATGTACGGATTCATCCAGTAGCTGTTATGAATCACCAAACTTTATTACAACTGACGGTATTAGATACTGGAATCTAGAGGGTACAATACCAGATGGTGGTGAAAAAATCATTTTCGTTGACCGTAATTTAAGCTCAAATGAACTTAGAACTCTTGCTAAAAAGAGACTTAGAGGTACTGGTGGCGAACCTAAAGGTTTAAAAATAAGAGTTCGTGGAGACGCTAAGGTTGACGTTCCAGATGGTGCAGATTTCAACTTTGAAAATGAATTAATTGAAAATTCACTTCAAGTAACAGCTGGTAAACAAAGTTAATTAAAAAAGAACAAAAAAAGAACCGATTAAATAATCGGTTCTTTTTTGTTTGCTTATTAGCTCGGTCTATGATAAAAATTTAAATATAAAAGTACAAGGAGAAATTATATGGAAGAAAAAATAACTGCACAAATTGGTATTATCGGTGGTAGCGGTTTTTACAGTTTTTTTGAAGAAGCGGGAACAAATGTTCAAGAAGTAACAGTTGATACACCATATGGCAAACCTTCTGACCCTATAACCATTGGTGAAATATTTGGAAAAAAAGTTGCATTTATTCCACGTCACGGTCGTGACCATAGATTTTTACCTCACACAGTTAACTACAGAGCTAACGTATGGGCATTAAAATCATTAGGATGTACAAGAGTTATATCTCCTTGTGCTGCTGGTAGTTTACAAACCCACGTAAAGCCAGGTGACTTTGTTGTTTGTGACCAATTTGTAGATTGGACAGACGGAAGAAAAAACACTTTCTTTGAAGGTCCAAATTGTGTCCACCCAAGTGCTGCTGATCCATATTGTCCAGAATTGAGACAAATTGCAATTGACAAAGCTAAAAAATTAGGTATTACAGTTCATGAAACAGGTACTGTAGTAATTATTAACGGACCAAGATTTTCAACAAAAGCAGAATCTAAATTCTTCACAAATCAAGGCTGGGAAGTTATTAACATGAGTCAATATCCAGAAGTACATTTAGTACATGAACTTGATATGTGCCCAATCACTATTGCGTTAATCACAGACTACGACGCCGGTTTAGTTGGTGATGTTCCACCTGTAACACACCAAGAAGTTATGCAAGTATTCAAGTCAAACATTGCGAACCTTAAAAAGTTATTAGTCGCAATTATAGAAAATATTCCAGTTGAACGTGATAATTGTGAATGTTATAACATCTCACATACATCTTAAAGGATAATTTATGATTTCATATTTATTTGCAATTCTTTTTAAAATTATTTATTTGGTAATAATCGTTGTTGTTCTTTTAAGTTGGATACCAATTTTTGACACAAAAAAAGAACCAATACTAACTCTAATAAAAATATACGATTATATAATGGCACCATTCAAAGCCATAATACCACCTATTGGAATGATTGATATTTCTCCAGTAGTGGCAATTATCGTAATACAAATTGTAGAACGATTATTATTAAAAATATTGATAGGCATTGGGCTTTAATTAGCCCATTATTATCCATAAAAGTCTGCGGCTTCCTTTTGCTATCAAAATAGCAAGGAAGCCTAAAACTATGTCATACAACATTTTTGAAATTGACTGATAATATATCAAGTTAATAATCATTTCAAATGAATCATTATTTAACATCGCTATTATTGTTAAATACAAAATACCAATAATATGTATTATAAAAACTCCACTAAGCGTTGCTAAAATCAAGTTCAAAAATGAGGTACCTTTTTTAAATTCTTTTGAAACCAAAATTACAGCAAAAATAAATGCAAGAATATACCCAAAGTTGTATTGAAACACATATGATAAACCACCACCCAATGCGAAAACAGGATAAATTCCGGTCAGTCCAAATCCAATATATAAAAGAATTGTCAAAAGTCCCCAACATTCACCCAATAATGCTGCAATAAATAACACTACCGGAATTTGAGGAATATATTCAAATTTCAAATATGAATCTAACCCAACATCTGACATATTGAATTTTATTTGTGTAAATGTAGCGATAATTAAAAACATCACACATAAGCCAACTAAGGCTAAAGTCCCAAGACAGAATTTAATTCTTGGATTTTTTGTATGAAATTTTTTTATCCCTTCTTTTACTCTTTTATTCATCATAAGAAACTAAAACTTTATTGATTCCATTCTTTAACTGTGCAAAGTTATTTTTAAACTTATCATACCAAATATTTTGGGTAAACATTATAATAGCATTCTCACCATTATCTTGGTAATAATTTTTTCTCATACCAATTGTTTCAAATAAAAATTTTTCATACAAAGATATAGCTGGAACATTACTTTCCCTAACCTCTAGAGTAATGTATTTAATCATCTCTTGATAACACAATTCAACTATTTGTATAAGCAGAATTTGTGCGAGTTGAAGCCCTCTAAAATCCGGATGAACTCCAAGAGTTGTGATATGTGCTTCCTCAAAAATTCGCCATAATCCAATATATGAAAGTATCTTTCCGTTTTCATCTTTAAGACAATAGTATGATGATAAATTATTAGAAAGTTCATTGTAGAAAGAATCCTTTGACCAATGATGATTAGGATGAATTAATGACTCTATGTCATAAACCTCATCAACATCTTCATTTTGCATTTTTACAACAAAAACTTTTTTCATATAAAAATATCCCTTGCAAAATTGTAACAAATAGACATATAAATAGCAATTTTATATTTGTTTGAACTTCAAACAGTAGAATAAGTGTTTTAAATGGAGTTAAAAATATTCAAATTAACAGAGTATCTTTCGCTGGTCAAAATATATCAACAACAGCAAGACCAAAACAAATGGCAGAAACAAAAGCTAATTTATCACAAGTTAAAAAATATATAGGAAACCCTACAACTGGATTTTATCCTAGGTTAATAGTCACTACTCCAGATCAAAGATTTGACTATGAAATGGCTACTGGAACAAAACTTTCTAATGGTTCAACATTAATAAAACCAGTTATTTTAAGCTTAGGAAAAGTTGATGTTAAAAGAATGGATAACGGCAAATACAAAATCAGTAGTTCTGCAACTGAAAATACATTAACAATGACAGAAGAAGAACTTCTCGAAACCAAATGGATAGCAAGAGGAAGCATAAAAGAAATGGACGAAGATAGATATATGCTTTGCTATTCTGATAGAGATGGAAAAGATCATATAGAAGAAACAACAAAAGAAGGAGCAATGCAAATTCTTTCAAATAACGTATACTATATGTAATTAAAAATAAATTTTTAAAATTATATCATTCTACTAAGAGTGATATAATTTTTTTATGACAAAACACGCTTATATCCATATCCCATTTTGTTTAAGAAAATGCAATTATTGTTCTTTTGTTTCTGGTAAGAACATTCAAGATAAAGAACAATATTTAAACGCACTTTTTCAAGAAATAAAATCAAAATATAAAAAAGAAAAATTAAAAACACTTTATATTGGAGGTGGAACACCATCTCTTTTAGAACCAAATGAGATAGAAAACATAATTTCTTTATTTAATTTTGAAGAAAAACCAGAAATAACAATTGAAATAAACCCAGAAACGATAACAAAAGAAAAAGTAAATGGGTTCAGAGTGGCTGGTGTAAATAGAGCTTCTCTTGGTGTACAAACATTCAATGATAATATCCTCAAAATCATTGGAAGAAAACATTCTGAAAAAGATGTATTTAATGCAATCGAAGACATTAAAAATACTGGAATTAATAATATTAGCATTGATTTAATATATGGGTTACCAACTCAGACAATTGAGATTTTTAATCAAGATATTGAAAAAGCATTATCACTTGATATTCAACACATATCATCCTATGGTTTAAAAATAGAAGAGGGGTCTTTTTTCTATAATAATCAGCTACAAAATCTTCCAGATGATGAAAAACAAGCAGAAATGTTTTTGCATTTGTGTTCAAAATTAAAACAAAATCATTTTGAACATTATGAAATCAGTAATTTTTCAAAAGTAGGCTACACTTCACAACACAACACTGCATACTGGAAAAACAAAAACTATTACGGTTTTGGGCTTAATGCAAGTGGATATGAGAACAATATTAGATACAAAAATACATTAAAGATAAAAGACTACATCAACAATCCATTAAAAAAGGAAGAAGAAAATAAACTTTCTATTCAAGAAATAATGGAAGAAGAAATTTTTCTAGCCCTCAGATTAAAAGAAGGACTTAATATAACAGATTTCAATGAGAAATTTAAAATGAATTTTGAACAAAAATATCAAAAAATTATAGAAAAATATTCTTCCTTAGGTTTATTAAAAGTGGAAAATTCTCACTGTAGACTAACAGAAAATGGTTTTCTATTAAGCAATGATATAATGAGTGAATTTATAGATTAACACTGTTCTTTTTGTTGCATGCCAGATTTAGCGCCAGCAACCAAGAAAGTAGCAGGTAATATTGCATTTGTAACAGAAGCCATTTTAGGTGCATTTTTAAATAGAAAACTTGTTGCCATACAAATATCATCAGAATGCATTAACATATCTTCTGCTTCAACAGTGTGTTTTGTTTTTTCATTATATATTTTGTTATTTATAACATTCATAAATTTATTGCCAACCAATGAACCACTAGCTAAAGCAACACCAGTTGTTATAATTCTTGGTAAAGCGCCTAATACAACATTTGCCATATTGGCTATTTTTGATGCAGATTTAAACTTTGGTAATTGGAAATTCGTTTTTTCTAAAAGCTTGTTACCCATTGCTATAAAAGAAACAGGGAACAAAGTATTACCAACAAACTGCTGAGAAGCCTCTCTTAACTTTGGTGCAATATTTTCCTTATCACTATCAGCAATTAAACCACCAGCCAAACCGCCAAGTATAGAACTAGCACCAATTAAAAGAACATCTTTTTCTTGATATACCAAGTTCTTTAATGCTAATGTTGGGTTTCCCTTTTTTGCCATTGCATAAACGCCTGCAACACTTGTCGCAATACCAATTGCACTACCAGCAATAGAAGCTGCTGCAACTTTTCTGCGATTACTTATTTGTTTCGGTTCTTGTGTATGAAGAGAGGATTTCATCATTATTCCTTATCGGCTACACTGAGTTAAAACACGTAAAAGTTTTAATTTGTCATATTGTTAAATCTTTTTTACATAATAGAATTGAGATTAAAGAAAGAACTTAACAATGATTGATACTCACTCACATATTAATTTTGATGATTATAAAGAAAATTTTGCTTCTTTTTTAGAAGACATTAAAAACAATGAAGTCGAAGCAGTAATAATTCCAGGTGTTGAACCATCTACTTTTGATGAAATTATTTCTTATTGTGAAAAACACGCAATGTTATATGGTGCAATAGGTATTCATCCTTCTGAGGCAAAAACCTATACAAAAGAGGTAGAAGAGAGAATATACAACCTTCGCAAAAATAACAAAATCGTTGCGATTGGTGAAATTGGACTTGATTATTATTGGGAACAAGAAACAAAAGAACTCCAAAAAGAAGTTTTTAGAAAACAATTAAAAATTGCAGAAGAACTTAATCTCCCTGTATTAATTCACGATAGAGAAGCTCACGAAGATACCTTTGAAATTGTCCAAGAATTTAATTTAAAAGATGTTGTTTTTCATTGTTTTTCTGGAAATGTAGAATATGCAAAGAAATGTATTGAAAAAGGATACTACATTGCGATTGGTGGGATTGTAACTTTCAAAAACGCAAAAGACCTAAAAGAAGTAGCAAAAATTGTTCCTTTAGATAAACTTTTATTGGAAACAGATGCTCCATATTTAGCGCCAGTACCTTTTAGAGGTAAGTTAAATACTCCAGCATATTTAAAATATATTGCTCAAGAGATTGCTAATTTAAAAGAAATTGATGTAGAGTTAGTAAAAGAACACACAACTCAAAACGCAAAAAGAATTTTTGGTATTTAAAATGGCAAAAGAAAGATTAGACAAAATACTTACAGATAAAGGTTTCTTTGAAACAAAAAGTAGAGCTCAAGCTGCTATTATGGCAGGTGATGTTAAAGTAGACGGCGTTGTAGTTACAAAAGCTGGTTTTCAACTTGAAGTAAAAGAAAATACTATTTTTGAAATAAAATCTATGCCATTTGTTTCTCGTGGTGGATTTAAGTTAGATAAAGCCATTAAATTTTTCAATATTGATTTAACAGATAAAGTTTGCCTTGACGCTGGTGCATCAACCGGTGGTTTTACAGATTGTATGCTTCAAAACGGAGCTAAAAAAGTATATAGCGTTGATGTTGGTTATGGACAAATTGCTTGGAAATTAAGAACAGATGATAGAGTAAAAGTCATCGAAAAAACAAATATAAAAAACTGTTCAAAAGAAGATATCTACTCCGAAGATGAAGAAGAAGCTACTTTTTTAACGATGGATTTGTCATTTATTTCCATAACAAAGGTTATAGAAAATGTTATAAAACTTGCAAATCAAGATTATTTTGAAATAGTTTCTTTAATCAAACCACAATTTGAAGCAGGAAAAGAGCAAGTTGGTAAAAATGGAGTAGTTAGAGAGAAAGAAATACATATAGAAGTTATAGAAAAAGTTATTGAATACTGCAAATCATTAAATTTATACGTAAAAGACTTAACTTTTTCTCCAATTAAAGGCCCAGCCGGTAATATTGAATACTTGGTTTATTTAACGAATAAACAAATAGAAAACAACATCTCCATAGAAGATGTTGTTCTAAAAGCACACGCTGAAACATAATATTTGAAATTACTGATTTACTGCAAGGTTTAATTTTTGTTGAACAGGTTCAGCTTCAAATAAATCTCCAACGGTACAACCTATTGTTTCACATAATTTATCCATATTTTCATAAGATGGCTGAGTTCTACCACTAGCCCAAGAATAAACTGTTTGTTGTGGAAGATTTAAAACTTTTGCAAGTTTGTATAAACTCCAACCTTTTTTAACTTTAACAGTCTCTTTTATCTTAATCTTCATTTTTCCTCCATAAACAAATTGTTTATTCAACAAATATATATAACATTATACATATGTTACATTTGTTAATATACTAGTTTTAAAGATATTTCATCCATTTAAATGAAAGAAAAATTTAAAATTCGTTTAAAATTAGTAGTAATAAGTAATTTAAGAAAAGAAATATTCACAAAGTTATAAATTCCGAATTGTTATAACATTTTTCATGTAAATACACTAGGAAATTATGCTAAAATGGGTATATAATTTATAAAGAGCGAAGTTGTATATAAATGACAACAAAACAAGAGGATGATGTATGAAAAAACTATTTATAATCGGAATGATTTTAACTTTAGCAAGTGGAATGTTCAAAGCTGTATTTGCTGAAGATATGCAAGAAATGGATCCAGCAGCAATAAGAGATGCTATTGCAAAATATAAACAAAGAAACTTTATTGGTTGTATTTCCGATTTAAGAATGTACACAGAAAAAGATCCTTCAAGTGCAATTGCTTGGTATTATTTAGGCAATTCATATATGAATATTTCAATGATTCCAGAAGCAAATGATGCTTATAACAGAGTTGTATCAATAAATACTGTTCCAATATTAACTTCATACTCAATTCAAGCTCAAATGTGTATGCAAGATCCTACAAAATGTGAATACCAAAATTTCACACGTGATCAAATTAAAGAATTAAGAAAAAATCCTTCTGAATTTATTTCTCAATATTTTGCCAATATCCAAAGTCAAAATTCAGATACTAACGCTGTAGAAATTGAAAAATTAATCAATGGCGAATATTCAAATAATATGCACCCAGAAGTTAAAACTTTCATAATGCAAGAAAGAACCAAAATGAGACAAAATGAAACAAATTCTGCTGGTCAAGCATATTTACCACAAAACCAAAAGATTGCAGAAGCTGTTAAAATGCTAAATAATCAAACAAATAATTCTAATTTTGCAATGATGTTAGATTTACCACCAACAACACAAGGTGCACAAAATCAAATTTCACCAGAAATGGTACAAATGATGATTATGCAAAATCAAATGTCAAACTTCTAAAATGAACTATAGAGAAATTTTAGATTTAGTTTATATAAAAAAAAATTACTCCGAAGCCAAAAGACAATTAAAACTTGTTAATGACTCTCGGAGTTTTAATATGCTTGGAAAATTAAATATTCAAGAAGAAAATTTAGAAGAAGCTGCATTTTATTTTAACAAAGCACAAAACATCATTGGATGTACATATTGCCATATTTTAAATGAAAATTTGACAGAAGCAAGAATATTAGCAAGCACGGTAAGTAATTCTTCTTCAATTATAAAATGGCTGTTAGTTATAATCAATGTTTTAGAAAATACTATTGGCGAATATCCTACTTATTTTCAAATTAGAAATTTTTATGAACAAGATTTAGAATTATTATTCAAATTCAAAAAACAGAACTATATAGAACGCATAATTAGTAATCAAATATATTTTGAATATTTTAATAGAGAAATTTATAAGTATACTGGTAGAGTTCTTTTTAATAATAGAATAGATAATCAAGCAGAAGTGTTTTTAAAAAAGAGCCTTGATATATTTTATAATGACCCTGAGACTCATTATATACTTGGAGAGCTATATCTAAAACAAAATAGAATAGAAGAAGCAATAAAATCCTTCAAAACATCAAACGCTGTAAACACAGAATACAAACCAGCACAAAATAAACTTAAAGATTTACTCAACTGATTGTATAATTTATATTATGGTGTAAAATAAATATATAGAGTCTTATTAGGAGAAGTAAAGCAAATGTTCGAACGTTTTACCGAGAAGGCTATAAAAGTAATAATGCTTGCACAAGAAGAAGCAAGAAGACTAGGTCACAATTTTGTAGGTACAGAGCAAGTTCTATTAGGTCT
>JAFTSM010000032.1 GCA_017467305.1 Candidatus Gastranaerophilales bacterium | reverse complement strand
ATTTTACTATCAACATTATCTTCAATTTTTTTATTAAAAGTAAATTCAAGCATTTTCCAAAATCTGTTTTGTTTATTACCATAATAAAAAGATATTTCTCTACTTTTTACACTAGGAAAAGAACCTAATATTAATATCTTTGAATTGTTATCTATAATTGCATTAAATCCGTTTTTTTTCATATGAAGATTATAACATATAATATTTAGATTTGATATTAAATTTAATATTGTTATTTGTTGATATGTCTTATTGATAGTGTTTTTAGCGCTATAAAGCAAGTTGATAAAATATGTTTATAAACTATATATATTTATATTATATATATTATATTCTATATTATAAAAATATATTAAAAAACTTATTAAAAACTCTTGACACATGCTTGTCCTTTTGATATAATAGTCTTGCTGTAAACTATGGGTGGATACATAAGGTTACTTTGGCTTCCAGCAGTCATAAGAGAATTTATGTGGACCTAGTCCAAATCATAGAGTTTGGGCGACCGTAATTTTTAGCTTTTTTATTTTGTCAAACAGCATGACACACACGGGATAGTGTTCGAAAGTAAGATTTAGTTATAATTATTCTGGTTTTAGTTAAATATTACTTGTGAACAACCTCTTATTTAATAAAACTTACTGGTTATTAAAAAGTTGGTCGAAGTGAAAAAAAATGTTAATTTACGGATTTGCTATTACAGGAGGTTATTTTAAGAAATGGCAACACAAAAAATTAGAATTAAACTTAAGGCCTATGAACATGCACTTATCGATGAAGCTTGCAAAAGAATAATTGATACTGCAGGAAAGAATGGTGCAAAAGTTTCTGGACCTATTCCACTTCCTACAGATAAAGAAGTGGTAACAGTAATTCGTTCCCCACACAAATACAAAGATTCTAGGGAACAATTCGAGTGCAAAACTCACAAAAGACTTATTGATATTTATAATCCAACAAACAAGGCAGTTGACGCTTTAATGAAACTTGATTTGCCTGCTGGTGTTGAGATTAAGATTAAACTGTAATGGAGGTTATAAAAAGTGAAAAAAGCAATATTAGGCAAAAAACTTGGTATGACACAAATCTTCACTGAAGATGGTTTAGTTGTTCCAGTTACTGTTGTTGAAGCTGGCCCTTGTTCAGTTATTCAAAGAAAGACAACAGAAGTAGATGGCTATGATGCACTTGTAGTAGCCTTTGATAAACAAAAACAAAATAGAGTAAACAAACCAGATATGGGTGCTTATAAAAAGGCTGGAGTTGAACCTTGTAAAGTTAGACAAGAACTTAGACTTGAAAACTGTGCAGAACACGAAGTTGGTTCAGTTATCACTTGCAGCGTTTTTGCTGAAGGAGATAAAGTTGATGTTTCTGGTCTTACAAAAGGTCATGGTTTCTCAGGTGTTATTAAAAGATGGAACCAACACAGATTAAAGATGACTCATGGTACTGGACCTGTTCATAGAGAAGTAGGTTCAATGGGTGCAAATTCAACACCTTCAAGAGTTTTCAAAAATAGACATATGCCTGGACAATATGGTTGTGAAAAAGTTACAATTCAAAACCTTGAAATCGTAAAAGTTGATGCTGATAGAAATATTCTTCTTGTTAAAGGTTGTGTACCTGGACATAAAGGAACTTACCTTACTATCAGAGAATCTGTTAAGGCATAAGAGGAGAGTTAGAAATGGCTGAATTAAAAATTTATAACATGAACGCCGAAGTTGTAGGCAATAGAACTCTTGCTGATGATCTTTTTGCTGTTGAATACAACGAACCACTTATTCATGAAGTAGTTGTTGCATACAATGCAAATCAAAGACAAGGCACAAAAAGTACTTTAACAAGAAGTGAAGTTAGAGGACATGCTGCAAAACCTTATAGACAAAAAGGTACAGGTAGAGCAAGACAAGGTTCTACAAAAGGACCTCAATTTACAGGCGGTGGAGTTGTATTTGCTCCAAAACCTAGAGATTTCTCTAAGAAAGTTAACAAAAACGCAAAAAGAATTGCACTTCTTTCTGCTCTTAGCAAAAAGATAGCTGATGGCGAAGTTGTTTTACTTGACAAATTTGAACTTGCTCAAGTTAAAACTAAAGAAGCTCAAAAATTCCTTGATGCTTTCAAATTTAACGGAACAGTTGTTGTTGTTAATGATAAAAACACAATGGATTTAGTAAAAGCTACAAGAAACATTAGTACATTATCTTTAGTAAATATGGATCTTTTAAATGTTTATGATGTAGTTGCAAACAAAACTGTTGTTTTGACTGAATCTGCTATTAAAAAATTAGAGGAGGCTTACGAGATATAAATGGAAGCTTATGAAATAATTAGAAAACCACTTCTCACTGAAAAAAGTTATGTTGGTATTCAATCAAAAGTTTATACTTTCATTGTTGATAAAAGAGCTAACAAAATTGAAATTGCAAAAGCAGTTGAAACTATGTTCGGTGTTGAAGTTGATCGTGTCAACACAATCAATGTTAAAGGACACAAAAAATCACAAAATACTAAGGCTGGAAGAACAGTAGGTAAAACTAGCGATATTAAAAAAGCTATTGTTACTTTAAAAGAAAATTCAAAACCTATTGCTTTCTTTGACAGCTTATCTTAATAGGGGAGGATATCATGGCTATTAAAACACATAATCCTACTTCAGCTGGTAGAAGATTTTATACAACTCCTACTTATGATGAAGTAACAAAGAAAACTCCTGAAAAATCTCTTCTCGTTGTTAAGAAAAAACACGCTGGAAGAAATGCACAAGGTAGAGTAACTGTTCGTCATCAAGGTGGCGGTAACAGAAGAAAATATCGTATCATTGACTTTAAAAGAAATAAAGATAATATTCCTGCAAAAGTTGTTGGTATCGAATATGACCCAAATAGAACTGCATACATCGCTCTTTTAAATTATGTTGATGGTGAAAAGAGATATATCATTGCACCATTAGGATTAAAAGTTGGAGATGTTCTTTGCAGTGGTGAAAACGCAGAAATTAGAGTAGGTAATTCACTTCCTATGGCTAATATCCCAGTTGGTACTTTAATCCACAATATTGAACTTGAACCTAACAAAGGTGCAGAACTTGCAAGAAGTGCTGGTGCTGAAGTTCAACTTATGGCTAAAGAAGGAAAATATGTAACATTAAGACTTCCAAGTGGAGAAATGAGAAAAGTTCTTGCAACTTGCAGAGCTACTGTTGGAACAGTTGGTAATATTGATCACGAACTTGTTTCACTTGGTAAAGCTGGAAGAAGCAGACATATGGGAATTCGTCCATCAGTTCGTGGTGTTGCGATGAACCCTAATGATCACCCACATGGTGGTGGTGAAGGTAAGAGCCCAATCGGTTTGAAAACTCCAGTTACTCCTTGGGGAAAACCTGCTTTGGGACTTAAAACTAGAAAGAATAAGAAAAAATCTGACCGCTTGATGGTTAAGAGAGTAAATTAGGAGATTGAACATGAGTAAAGAAATTAAGAAACCTTATGTCTGCCCAAGTTTAATGAAAAAAGTAAACCAAATGGCAGAAAGTGGTGTTAAAAAACCTATCAAAACTTGGTCAAGAAGTTCTACTATCTATCCTGAATTTGTTGGATTTACTTTCGCAGTTCATAATGGAAAAAAACATATCCCTGTTTACTGTACAGCAGATATGGTTGGACATAAACTCGGTGAATTTTCTCCAACAAGAACTTTCAAAGGTCATGCAGGACAAAAAGCGAAAGTCGCTAAAAGTAATAAGTAAGAGGTGAAAGATGGCTACAAGAATTAGACAAAAAGCTGAAAAGCGTGCAGCAAATAAAGACAAACGTCCTTATGCTGTTGCTAAGAACATTAGAATGAGTTCTTCAAAAGTAAGAATCGTTCTCGACCAAATCAGAGGTAAAAAAGTTGATATGGCTGTTGCTATTTTGGAAAATATGCCAAATGCTGCTGCAGAAGCATCTTTAAAAGTTTTAAAGAGTGCTATTGCTAATGCAGAAAATAACAAAAGCCTTAATGCTGATAATCTTTATGTTGCAGAATGTTATGCAACTGCAGGCCCAATTTTAAAAAGAATTTCATTTAGAGCGAAAGGTAGAGCTGATAGAATACTTAAAAGGACTTCGCACATAACCATTGTGCTTGGCGAAGTTGAATAAGGAGGCATAGAATGGGACAAAAAGTTAGTCCAATTGGATTAAGAATTGGAGTAAACAAAGATTGGTCTTCAACTTGGTATGCAAATAAAGAAGAATTTGCAGCATGTTTGAAGGAAGATCATGATATTAGAAAATTTATTAACAAAAAATATTCTCAATGTGCAGTTTCTAATATCGTAATCGAAAGAACAGAAAATAGACTTGTTATTAGTATCTATACTGGCAAACCTGGTATGCTTATTGGAACAAAGGGTGCTGGAATTGAATTAATAAAGAAAGATATTACAAAGATAATAAGACCTGTAAAATCTCTTATCATCAATGTTAAAGAAATTAAGAGACCTGATCTCGATGCTAAACTCGTAGCAGATAGCATTGCTCAACAACTTGAAAAGCGTGTTGCTTTCAAAAGATGTTTAAAACAAGCTATGCAAAGAGTTATGAAAGCAGGAGCTAAAGGTTGTAAAGTACAAGTTAGTGGTGTTGTTGATGGTGCAAACACTATTGCAAGAACAGAAAAATATATGGAAGGTTCATTACCTTTGCATACAATCCGTGCTGATATTGATTATGGTGTTTCAGCTGCATATACAAACTACGGAAAACTTGGCGTTAAATGTTGGATCTATAAAGGGGAAATTTTAGAAAGTAAAAATTCCTCAAATAAAGGAGGGCAAGAATAATGTTAATGCCTAAAAGAGTAAAAAGGAGAAAGGTTTTTCGTGGAAGAATGACAGGAAAAGCAACTAGAGGAAATACTCTTGCTTATGGTTCATACGGCATTGCTGCAACAGAACCATGTTGGATCAAATCAAACCAAATCGAAGCTGCAAGAATCGCAATGACAAGATTCATCAGAAGAGGTGGTAAGGTTTGGATCAAAATTTTCCCTGATAAACCAGTAACAAAGAAACCAGCAGAAACTCGTATGGGTTCAGGTAAAGGTAATCCAGAATATTGGGTTGCAGTAGTAAAACCTAATAGAGTTCTCTTTGAAATCGAAGGTGTTTCAGAAGCAGTAGCAAAAGAAGCTCTTCGTCTTGCAAGTCATAAACTTCCTTGCAAAGTTAAATTTGTTAAAAAAGCTGACTTAAATGAAGGTGGTGTGAAAGATGAAAATTGAAGAAATTAAGGGTTTGACTATTGAAGAGTTAAACGGAAGACTTAAAGAACTTAATACTGAATTATTTAATCTTCGTTTCTCTCATGCTACTAGAAATCTTGCAAATCCTCTTGCAATAAGAAATGTAAGAAAAGAAATAGCTAGAGTGAAAACTATTATTAGAGAAAAAGAAATTAAAGCAGTAGAATCAATCGGAGGAAACGATGGAAAATAGAAGTTCAATTAAAACATTAACAGGACTTGTAGTAAGTGCTGGGAAAATGGATAAAACCGTCGTGGTTAAAGTTTCTTATAGGGTAAAAGATCCTATTTATAAAAAAGTCGTTGAAAAATCTAAAAGATTTAAAGCTCACGATGAAAACAACGAATGTCGTGAAGGTGATACAGTTGAAATTATGGAAACTCGTCCACTTTCTAAAGATAAATATCATAGAGTTGTTAGAATCGTTGAAAAAGCTAAGTAAGGAGGAAGGATATGATACAACCTCAAACAAGATTAAAAGTTGCTGACAACACTGGTGCAAAAGAAGTTATGTGTATCAGAGTTTTAGGTGGATCTTTCAGAAGAAGTGGAAACATTGGTGATATTATCGTTGCTTCAGTTAAGAAAGCAATACCAGGTGGAACTGTTAAGAAAGGTGATGTAATAAAAGCAGTTATCGTAAGAACAACAAAAGGTCTTCGTCGTACTGATGGATCACATATTAGATTTGACGACAATGCATGTGTTATTATAGATAACGAAAAGAAACCAAAGGGAACTCGTGTTTTCGGGCCAATCGCTAGAGAACTTCGTGATAAGGGATATAGTAAAATAATTTCTCTTGCTCCTGAGGTTATATAAAAGGAGAAAAAAATGGGAATGACAATTAAAAAAGATGATACAGTAGTTGTTATCGCAGGAAAAGATAAAGGCAAAACAGGAAAAGTTCTCTCTGTTTCTCCAAGTACACATAAAGTTTTAGTTGATGGAGTAAACATTGTTTTCAAACACAAGAAAGCAAGAAGTCAACAAGAACAAAGTAGTATTATTAAAAAATCAGCGCCTATTGATGCTTCAAATGTAATGGTTGTTTGTCCAATTTGTGGAAAAGCAACAAGAGTAGCACATAGTGTTATTGAAGGTAAAAAAGTAAGAGTATGTAAAAAATGTACTGGAAGCTTAGATAAAGAATTTGTTAAAGTAACAAAGAAAGAAGCTAAAAAAGTAACAAAAAAAGAAGCATCTAAAAAAGTAGAAGAAGTTCAAGTTGAAGAACCAATTGTTAAAAAATCTTATGGAAAGAAAACAGATGGTACAGAAAAGAAAACAACAAAGAAGACAACTTCTACAACAAAAAAGTCGAAAGAAACTACATCTAGTGCTGAGTAAGTTGGAGGATAAAAATGGCTGAACAAAATAAAATACGCACTTTATATAAAGAAGAAGTTGTACCTGCACTTATTAAAGAATTTGGATACAAAAATGTAATGGAAGTTCCTAAACTTACTAAAATCGTACTTAACATGGGTTTAGGTGATGTTAAAGATAACTCAAAAAGCTTCAATATTGCAGTAGAAGAACTTGCAGTAATTTCAGGTCAAAAACCAGTTGCAACAAAAGCTAAGAAAGCAATTTCAAACTTTAAAGTTAGACAAGGAATGAAAATTGGAGCAAAAGTAACACTTCGTGGAGATAGAATGTATGAATTCTTTGATAGATTAACAGCAATCGCTCTTCCTCGTGTTAGAGACTTTAAGGGTATTTCAGACAAATCATTTGATGGTCATGGAAACTACTCAATGGGAATAAAAGAACAACTTATTTTCTCAGAAATTTCATATGAAAAAGTAGAAAAAATAAGAGGTCTTGATATTTCTTTTATCACTACTGCAAAATCTGATGAGGAGGCAAAGGCATTACTCAAAGCACTTGGATTGCCTTTTGCTAGATAAGAGAGGGGGATAATATGGCAAAAAAAGCGTTAGTACAAAAACAACAAAGAAAACAAAAATATCAAACTAGAGAATATACACGTTGTTCAATTTGTGGTCGTCCTCATGCAGTTCTTAGAAAATATGGTATTTGCAGAATTTGTTTTAGAGAACTTGCAAACAAAGGCGAAATACCTGGTGTTAAAAAGTCAAGTTGGTAAGGCATAAGGAGGGAAAGATGTTTATAACAGATCCAATTGCAGATATGCTCACAAGAATTCGTAATGCAATCAATGCAAAACATGAAAGTGTAGTTATTCCTGCATCAAAAGAAAAAATTGAAATAGCAAAAATTCTTTTGGAAGAAGGATATATTGCCGAATACAATGTAGTTGAAAACGGTAAATTCAATGATATTTCTGTTAAAATAAAATACGATGAAGAAGGTCAAAGCGTAATTCAAGGACTTAAGAGAATTTCAAAACCAGGTCTTCGTATTTATGCAGAAAAAGATAAACTTCCAAAGGTTATAAGCGGACTTGGAATCGCAATCATTTCAACAAATAAAGGTATTGTAACAGATAGAGTTGCACGTACATTAAATGTTGGCGGTGAAGTTCTCGCTTATGTATGGTAAGGAGGAGAAGTCATGTCAAGAATAGGAAATAAATCAATTGTTATACCTGCTGGCATAACTGTAACTTACGATAACAATGTTGTTACAGTAAGTGGTCCAAAAGGAACACTCACTCAAAAAATTGATAAAAATGTAACAGTAGAGATAAAAGACGGAAGTGTATCTTTCATTTATACTAAAAAAGAAGCAAATGCTTTACAAGGTCTTTATAGAGCACTTGTTAATAATATGATCATTGGTGTTAAAGATGGTTTCTCTAAGAAATTGTTGATCGCAGGTGTTGGTTACAAAGCTAGTGTTTCAGGAAACAAATTAGTTTTAATACTTGGAAAATCTCACCAAGATGAATATATCATTCCATCAGATGTACAAATTACTTGTCCATCAGCAACAGAAGTTGTTGTTACTGGAATAGATAAACAAAGAGTAGGAGAAGTTGCTGCTCAAATTAAGAAATTTAGAAAAGTAGAACCTTATCACATTTACGGAATTCGTTATGATGACGAAGTTGTAATCAAAAAAGCCGGAAAAACTGCTGGTAAAGGTAAGAAGTAGGAGGATTAGATGATTACTGTTAAAGATAAAAACAAAGACAGAAAAATTCGTCATGCTCGTGTAAGAAACAAAGTTTCTGGTACTGCAGAAAGACCAAGACTTAATGTTTACAGAAGTTTAAATAACATCTACGCACAAGTAATTGATGATGTTAACGGCGTTACTATTGCTTCTGCCTCAACTTTGGATAAGGATGTAATTGCTTTAGCTAATGGCAAATCAAAATCAGAACAAGCTAAAATTGTTGGTGAAGTTGTTGCAAAAAGAGCAATTGCAAAAAATATCTCTGATGTCGTTTTTGATAGAGGTGGTTACCTCTATACAGGAAGAATCCAAGCTCTTGCAGACGGTGCTAGAGAAGCTGGATTGAAGTTTTAGGAGGAAAAAATGGCAAACAATAACGAAGTTAAAAAAGAGAAAATGGATAAAAAACCTGAAAGACAACACGATAGACCAAGAAGAGAAGAATCAGAATTCGAGAAAAAATTGGTAAGCGTTCGTAGAGTTACCAAAGTTGTTAAGGGTGGTAGAACAATGCGTTTTTCAGCTCTCGTTGTAATGGGAGATGGAAAAGGTAGTGTAGGTCTTGGACTTGGAAAAGCAAACGAAGTTCCATCAGCTATTGAAAAAGCTACAGTTGCAGCAAAAAGAAATATGAAGAAAGTTGCAATTGTTAATGGAACTATTCCTCATGAAATAGTAGGAAAATATGGTTCTTCAAACATATTAATGCTTCCTGCTAAAGAAGGTACAGGAGTTATCGCTGGTGGTTCAGCTCGTGCTGTTTTAGAACTTGCTGGTATCAGAAATATAGTTACTAAATTCCACGGATCTACAAATAAAATCAACTGTGTTAAAGCTACATTCAACGGACTTGTTTCTTTAAGAACAAGAGAAGAAATTGCACTCCGTCGTGGCAAACAACCAGAGGAAATTTAATAGGCGCAAGGAGAATTAAGATGGAAAAACAAAATACACTTAAAGTAACTTGGGTTAAAAGCACTATTGGTTATAACAAAAATCAAGCTAAGATTATCGAAGCTTTAGGATTTAAAAAACTTAACCAAACAAGAGAATTACCAGACAATCCTAGTATTAGAGGTAGCCTTTTCAAAGTTAAACACCTTGTTAAGGTTGTAGAAGAGTAGGAGGAAATATGCAAATACAAAATTTAAGACCTGCTGATGGCGAAAAAACAAAAAGCTTTAGAGTTGGCCGTGGTATTGGTAGTGGAAAAGGTAAGACAAGTGGAAAAGGTCACAAAGGTCAATGGGCTCGTTCTGGTGGCGGAGTAAGACCTGGATTTGAAGGCGGAAACATTCCTCTTATCAGAAAAATTCCAATTCGTGGTTTTAACAATTACAATTTTAGAAAAAGATATTCAACAGTAAATGTTGGTTCACTTGAAATATATGAACCAAATACTGAAATTACATTAGAACTTTTATATGCTGACAGAGTTGTAGGCAAAATTGAACCTAATGGACTTAAAGTTTTAGGTGGAGGAGAATTAACAAAACCTCTTATTATTAAAGCTAGCAAATTTACAGATTCTGCAAAAGAAAAAATAGAAAAAGTTGGTGGAAAAATCGAAATAGAGGAGTAATATAGATGTTTAGAAATCTAATTAATGCTTTTAAAAATAAAGATATTAGAAAGAAACTTCTATTGACCTTATTATTTCTTTTCTTGTATAGAGTTGGTTGTGCTTTAGTTTGTCCAGGTTTCAATCTTGCTTCACAAATGCAAGCAGAACTTGAAGGAAGCTCAACTAGTTTCTTCTCATTGATGAATATGATGAGTGGAGAAGCTCTATCAAACGGATCTATCTTGGCATTGGGAGTTTCGCCATATATAACTGCATCAATTGTTATTCAATTGTTGACAGTTGCAATACCTTCTCTTGAAAGGTTGGCAAAACAAGGAGAAGATGGAAGAACAAAAATAAGTTTCTATACAAGAGTGGCTGCTCTTGTGTTAGCATTAGCTCAAGCTACTGGTATCGTTATTGCATATTCAAGTGCAATTGATACAACTATATTAAACCTTCCAAAATGGATTATAGGTGCAGGTATCGTATTAATTTTAACTGCAGGTGCTATGTTTACAGTTTGGCTTGGTGAAAGAATTACTGACCTTGGTGTTGGTAATGGAATGAGTTTACTTATTTTCGTAGGTATTCTTGCTTCATCAGCTTCAAGTATTTCACAAGCATTCTCAATGTTATCATCAAATATTGATTACCTTTGGACAATTATACTTTTCTTTGTTGCAGTTATTGTAATCTTCGCACTTATCGTTTTCGTAGATGGTGGTGAAAGAAGAATAAATTTACAATATGCAAAACAAATTAAAGGAAGAAAAATGTATGGTGGTCAAAGTTCATTTATTCCTATTAAGGTAAATAGTACAGGTGTTATGCCAATTATCTTTGCATCTGCACTCATAACTTTACCACAACTTATTATTAATATTTTCTGGCCAGGATCAGGTGCTGAAGCTTGGTTCGCAAAATGGTTAGGAACAAGTTCTTGGCTCTACATCGTAATACTCGCACTTTTGATATTCGCCTTTTCATTCTTCTATTCTCAAATAACTTTTGATCCAGATGATATAAGTAGAAGAATTCAACAACAAGGTGGTTTTATCACAGGTATCAGACCAGGAAAACCAACTGCAGATCATTTAAGAAAAATTGCAAGAAGAATTACAGTTTTTGGTGCGATTTTCTTAGCTTGTATAGCGCTTATCCCAAGTTTAGCGTTTAAAGCAATAAATGATTACACTACTTCTGTTCTTATAAATTCATTCAGTGCTACAAGTTTAATGATTATCGTTTCTGTTGCACTTGAATTTGATAAGAGTTTGGAAGCTCAAATGTTAATGAGAACTTATAAAGGATTTTTAAATTAAAAAGTATTTTGTGAAGCTTTGACAAATTGGATTATATATTCAAATGTTAGAAATAACATATGTAAATATTATCTAATTTGTCAGGTATGCACAGAAAAAATTTAAAGGAGAAAGTATGAATATTATTTTACTCGGAGCTCCATTTAGTGGAAAAGGTACTCTTGCTAGAAATATGGTTAATGAGTACAATTTAGTTCAAATTTCTACTGGAGATTTGTTTAGAGAAAATATTAAAAATCAAACTGAAATAGGTTTGGAAGCAAAATCTTATATTGATAAAGGAAATCTTGTTCCTGATGATGTTACAATCAAAATGCTTAGCGATAGAATTGCTCAAGATGATTGTCAAAATGGTTTCATCTTAGATGGTTTCCCAAGATCAATTGAACAAGCTGTTGCACTTTCTAAAATTGCTAATATAGATATAGTTATTTTACTTGATGTTCCATATTCAACTATTGAACAAAGAGTAGAAGGAAGAAGAGTATGCACAGGATGTGGTGAAATTTACAACACAATGACATATTCAAAAACAGAATGTGAAAAGTGTGGTTCAGCACTTTACCAACGTGATGACGATAAGTTGGAAACTGTGAGACATCGTCTGGAAGTTTATGATCAAATAACAGCACCACTCATAGACTTCTACGCTGATATATTGTTAAAGGTTCAAGGGGCAGATTCTCCTCTTGATACATTTGAACAAGTAAAAACTTTAATTGAGTCAAGGAAAAACTAGTGAACAGAAAATTACCCGAAGAAATAGAATTAATGAGAAAAGCAGGTAAAATTTTAATAGATGCAATGTGTTATGCAAAACCATTTATTAAACCTGGGATTTCAACCTACGAACTTGACAAATTAATTGAAAAGTTTATAATAGATTGTGGTGGTTCACCTTCTTGTTTAGGCTATGAAGGTTACCCTGCATGTTCATGTATTTCAGTAAATGAAATGGTGGTGCATGGTATTCCATCAAAAGATATTATCTTAAAAGAGGGTGATATTGTTAGTATTGACCTTGTTGTCGGTTATAAAGGTTTCAATGCTGACGCAACTAGAACTTTTCCTGTTGGGATTATTTCCGAAGAAAAGAGAAGATTAGTTGAAGTAACTAGACAATCTTTTTATGAAGGAATAAAACATTTAAAAGTTGGTCAAAAGATAGGAAAAGTATCTCATGCAATTCAACAATTTGTAGAAAAAAACGGATATTCTGTTGTTCGAGAATTATGTGGACATGGAATAGGAAAGAAAATGCACGAACAACCAAACATTCCAAACTATGGTAGAGAAGGAGACGGACCTGTCGTAGTTGAGGGAGCAACCCTTGCAATTGAGCCTATGGTTAACATGGGAAGAAAAGAAATTGGAATGATGAAAGATGGTTGGGGAATTGTTACACGAGATGGACTTCCAGCTGCACATTATGAAAACACAGTTTTAGTAAAAGCAGATGGAATAGAAATCTTGACACTAGGTTGTGATGATTAAGGTAGGCGATATAGTTGTTGCAATTGCAGGTAAAGAAAAGAATCAAAAATTCGTTGTGGTTGATTGTGATGAAAATTATTTTTACATTGCAAATGGCAAACGAGTTAAGATAAGTAAACCGAAGAAAAAAAATGCTAAACATATTCAAAAGGCAAGCAAGTTGATTTTTCCTTTATCTGAACTTAATTGCTTAGATGAAATGAAAGTTAACGCATCAATCAGAAAATTTTTAAAAGAAGAGGATTAATTATGTCAAAGGAAGATGTTATTGAATTTGAAGGAGTTGTTACTGAAGTTTTACCAAGTATGACATTCAAGGTGCAACTTGTAAATGGGCATGTTATCACTGCATATATTTCTGGTAAGTTGAGACAAAATTTCATCAGAATTATTGAAGGAGATAAAGTTAAAATCGAAATGAGTCCCTATGACCTTTCTAAGGGTAGAATAACTTGGAGAGAGAAGGGCTAAAAAGGAGAATAAAATGAAAGTTAGAGCATCTGTTAAACCTATGTGTGACAAGTGCAAAGTCATCAAAAGAGATGGCAAAGTAATGGTCATTTGCCCAAAAAACAAAAAACATAAACAAACACAAGGTTAATAAATTTATAATTGGAGGAAAGTTAAATTATGGCAAGAATTGCTGGTGTTGACTTACCAAGAGAAAAAAGATTGGAATACGGTCTTACTTATATCTATGGTATTGGTGTAAAGACATCTCAAAAAATATGTAAAGAAACTGGTATAAGTCTTGACACTCGTGTTAAAGACCTTACTGATGAAGATATTGCTAAACTTCGTAACTATATTGAACACAATGTTACAGTTGAAGGTGATCTTCGTAAAGAAGTTTCTATGAATATCAAAAAATTAGGTGAAATCGGTTCTTATAGAGGAATTCGTCACCGTAAAGGATTACCTGTAAGAGGACAAAGCACTCACAATAATGCAAGAACAAGAAAAGGTCCAAAGAAAATTGTTAGTGGTAGTTCTAAGAAAGGTTCATAAGGAGATAAAATAATATGGCAAATGTTAAATCTAATAAGAAAGGTACCAAAACTAAAAAGAGAGTAAATAGAAACATTGATAGAGGACAATGTCATATTAAAACCTCTTTCAACAACACTATTGTTGTATTTACTGATGTTCAAGGTAATGCAATCTCTTGGTGTAGTGCTGGAAAACTTGGACTTAAAGGTTCAAAGAAAAGTACTCCATTTGCTGCACAAACTTGCGTAGAAGAAGCTGGAAAAGTAGCAAAGGATAATGGTTTAAAATATGTTGATGTTTTCGTTAAAGGACCAGGTAGTGGTAGAGAATCTGCTATCCGTGCTCTTGGTACTTTAGAATTTGAAGTTACTATGATTAAGGATGTTTCACCAATCGCTCATAACGGTTGTAGACCTCCTAAAAGAAGAAGAGTTTAAAAGGAGTTTAATATGGCAAGAACTATCGAACCAGACTGCCGTCAATGTAGACGCGAAGGAAGAAAATTGTTCCTTAAAGGTGAAAGATGTACTTCTAAGAAATGTGCTATGGAAAGAAGACCAGTTATTCCTGGACAACATGGTACTTCAAGAAAGAGAGTTACTGAATATGGAACACAACTTCGTGAAAAACAAAAAGTTAAAAGAATGTACGGTATTTTAGAAAAACAATTTAGAAAATATTATGAAGATGCAGAAAGAATGAAAGGCGTTACAGGTGAAGTTATGCTCTCTCTCATCGAAAGAAGACTTGATAACGTAGTTTATCGTATGGGAATCGGAGCTAGTAGAGCTGAATGTCGTCAAATCGTAAATCATGGACATATCACTGTAAATGGCAGAAGAGTTAATATTGCTTCTTACAGAGTTAAAGTTGGTGATGTTATTGCTATCAAAGAAAGCAAACAAGACCTTGAATGTTTCAAAGAATTGAAAGGTATGCAAATTATTGTACCAAAATGGCTTGAATTTGATGCTAATAATCTTACAGGAAAAGTTGTTGCTCTTCCTGCTAGAGAAGATGTTGATGGTGATATCAAAGAACAACTTATTATTGAGTTGTATTCTAGATAATTAATTGGAGGCAAAATTATGATGGAAATGGAAAAACCAAAAATTACTTGCGAAGAAACTGATAATGGAAATTTTGCTAGATTTGTTGTAGAACCACTTGAAAAAGGTTATGGTATCACACTTGGAAATTGTATGAGAAGAACACTCCTCTCATCATTACCAGGTTCTGCTGTAATTGCAGTTAGAATTGCGGGTGTTCCTCATGAGTTTTCTACTATTAGAGGAGTTACTGAAGATGTTGTTGACATCGTATTAAATTTAAAAAGCTTAGCTTTAAGATGTACAAACACAGATAGAGATTTTGTAACTTATCTTAGAATTAGAAAACAAGGTGCAGGAGAAATTACTGCAAATGATTTTGAACCAAATGATCAAGTTGAAATCTTAAATCCAGATCTTCACATATGTACAATGGCTGAAGGCGCTGTACTTGATATGGATTTGATGATTGGAAACGGTAGAGGATATGTTTCTAATGCAGTAAACAAAAGCAAATTTGAAGATATTGATTATATAGCTATTGATAGTATTTTCTCACCTGTTAAAAAAGTTAATTTCAATGTTGAAAGTACCAGAGTTGGTCAAAGCGTTGATTTTGATAAATTAACATTAGAAGTTGAAACAAATGGAACAACTTCTGCAAGAGAAATTGTTAGTCTTTCAGCAAAAATTATCAATGAACATATCAACCTCTTTGTTGAACTTTGTGAACAAATGGGTTCTATGGAAATTTTAGTTTCAAAAGAAGAAGATAAACAAGTTAAACTTATGGAACTTCCTATCGAGGAAATGGACCTCTCAGTTCGTTCTTATAACTGCTTGAAAAGAGCTGGCATTAACACTATTGAAGACCTTGTTAAAAAGTCAAAGAGTGATATGCTTAAAGTAAGAAACCTCGGACTAAAATCCATCGAAGAAGTTATACTTAAACTTGAAAGTTATGGACTTTCACTTCGTAGAGAAGAAGAATAGAGTTAAATAAAGGAGAACATTATGGCTAACGATAAATTAGGAAGACCTTCAAAAGAAAGAAACAGTCTTTTAAGAGGTCAAGTTTCTAGTCTTCTTTGGAACGGTTCAATTGAAACTACTCTTGCAAAAGCAAAAGCAACAGCTAGAATGGCTGAAAAGATATTAACAGCTGCTATCAATTCTTATCAAGATACAGTTAGCGTTGTTAAAGAAATCAAAGATGCTAGTGGCAAGAAAATTAAAACAGAAGTTTTAAATGATGGTCCAAAGAAATTAGCAGCAAGAAGAAAGATTATGGCTTATGTTTATGATATTCAAGAACAAAGAAAGCCAAAAGAATCTAAAGAAGTATTCAAAGCTAGAATCGAAGGAATTAATCATCCACTCATTGAAAAGATTTTCAATGTTTATGCTCCAAAATATGCTGAAAGAGCAAAAGAATTAGGACAAGGTGGTGGTTATACTAGAGTAACTAAACTTGGAATGCGTCGTGGTGATGCTAGCGAAATGGCTAAAGTTGAATTAATATAATATAAATTGTTTGCTTAGTTGAAT
>JAFTSM010000031.1 GCA_017467305.1 Candidatus Gastranaerophilales bacterium | reverse complement strand
TGCTTGTTCCAAACAAATTGCTTCATTTTTATCTATAACGTTATTTGTTCGATTTTGATTATTCGTTTTAGATTTAAAAAGAATATCTTTTGTGAAAAAACCAAAAAGAAAAGAAAAAATCAAAGATGTAATTATAAAAAGAATAACAATAATATTTTTTTTCATACCTAAATTATACTTTATTTTATATCTGTTTTCAAAACAGTTTTTATACTTAGTATCATATCTGACAAGTGGTTTAATGATTTTAAAATATCCAAATAAATATTGGTTTCGGGTTCTAACTGTGCCCCATCACCCGCCCCATTAAAAATTTAGACCTCGAAAGAGGTCTTTTTTAGTATGTTCATGAAATGTAACAAAAGGATGTATTCATGTATTTATCATTGTTTTGAACTTGTGAAAAACACTATAAACAAGGAAATAGGGTTGAAAAGTTTTCAAAAAGATTTATATTGAAAATATAAATCTTAATAAGTGTTTTAAGGCTATTAATTAAATAAAAAATACCTAAATTTGCAAATGATTTAGGGGTATTTGTAATGTATTTAACTAGGGAAAGGTGTGGAGAAAATGACAAAAGATAATGGTTGTATAGGGAGTTATAGTGTAAGTGGTTATACTCGAGGCAATGGAGTACAAGTCTCTGGTTATACTAGAACTTGTGGCGCTGCACATAGTTCAAGTAGTAGTTCTGTTTCTACAACATCAACACCAAAACTCGATGATGAAGAAAAAATGAAACAAAGAGTCAACATATTATATGGCAGTGATGAAGAATATATGAAGAAATATTATGGAGATAGCAGAAATATAGATACTCTTAATAGGCTTAAAAATAATGAACTAGAAAATTTAAATGATAAAATACAAGAAAAAACAAAAGAAATAGAATTAATTAAAAGCAATAATTATTATTTTTCTGATGATGAAATAGCAAAGGCTAGAAAATTTATTCAAGGTGAAGAAAAATTTGTGGCAGAAGCATATTTGCCAACTCAAAATGATGTATGGACAATTGGTTATGGACATACGGGAAATGTTGATGGCAAGCCAATTACTTCTGGAATGAAAATTACAAAAGAGAAAGCCGAAGAATTATATAGAAAAGATTTTGAAGTTCACATTAAACCACTAAAAGAAATTGAAGTGCCTTTAACAAGTAATCAAAAGATAGCACTTGCAAGTTTTTCATTTAACTTAGGTCCAAATGGTTTGAGAAATTCTAGTATATTTAAAAATTTACAAAAAGGTGATTACAAGGCTGCTGCAGATAGTTTTGATAAATATGTGGGGCAAAGAAATAGGCAAACCGGAAAAATTGAAGTATTGAGAGGGTTGGTTAATAGAAGAAAAAAAGAAAAAGAATTATTTTTAACACCCGATGAATTCTAAATAATATCTTATCTTTCTAACATTGAATCAATTTCTTTAATTTTAATTGAAGCATATTTCGTTAATTCGTCGTATTTTCTATAATCTATGTTATTTCCCTTAAAATATGGATATAAAAAGTTAAACAAAGTTCCTGCAAAATCGGTAGCAGGAATTTTGTTTTCAATGTCATTGAAATTTGCTGTAACATCTATTAGTTTTGATACAAATATTGTTTCATAGGCTTCTATACCTCGTTGATAACCTTGCATTAAAAAATATATTCCTCAACATTTTCTTTTTTGTTTTTATTTTTACGATATTTTTTATATGTTTTCTTTGCATTTGCAAATTCTTCATCAATAAGCTTTTTTGTTTTTGGAAATTCTTCTTTAATAGTTCTTTCTATTTGTGTTTTATATGCTTCTTCTGGGGTATCTATATAACAGCCTAAGCCATATATTCCATTATTTATAGTATCTCGTTCATCACAACCTTTGCGTGGTTTTGAACCATTTGCAACAAAATAAATTTTCATCCATAAATAAGAATCACCACTACTTTCATCATTAATGGTTTTGCCAGTTGGAGTTATTATTACTTTCCCCTTATAAGTAACATCACCATTAGAATTTATCTTTAGATGTCTTTTTCGTTTTGAATTATCATATAAGTAATCATCTAAAGAAATTATTTCTGATTTTTTGTAACCTAAAATATTTTCTTCTTCAGCAATAGAAAAAATAGGAGTAATTAATATTAAAAATAGTATTATGAGTAATTTTTTCATAGTCTGATTATACTTTATTTCATATTTGATTTCAAAACAGTTTTTATACTTAGTATCATATCTGACAAGTGGTTTAATGATTTTAAAATATCCAAATAAATATTGGTTTCGGGTTCTAACTGTGACCCATCACCTGCCCCATTAAATAGACTCCTTTAGGGAGTCTTTTTTAGTATGGGAATCGAGCCGTTGTTTTCGCTTCGCTACAACAAGGGTTCTCCCCTCTTACAAAATGATATTTAATCATTTTCTTCTGCAGAGTCATCACTCGCCTCATAAAAGAGAGCATTAGTATCCTGTTCATATTTTTGCTTTTTCATTATTCCCATATATAATGGATTTGATGATGTATTAGAACTGATTATCGTTTTTGGAAGTGATGTGTAGATGTCAATTATTTTGTTAAAGCTTTTGATTGTCTTTGCAATAGCCTTTTTATTAAGTTACACAACAAATGTAAAATCCATGTGGTTGGTTCTTTTATCTACTAGCATTAATGTTGTATGGCGTAGAAGACAAGAAAGAAGATACAATATACTTTAATTTTAGAGGTTTTTTATGAGGCGGAAAGTTTTTATAAGTTCTATATTTTTTCTTTTTATAACAATCGTGGTTGCAACAGTACTATCTGTAATAGTAACAGAACCTAGTAGTGAAAATGCTGGAATTAGGGCATTTTATAAAGAACCTCAAAATCAAATTGATGTAGTTATAATTGGTCCTTCATCAACTTTTACAACATTCCTTCCACTTATCGCATATCATAAATACGGTATAACTGGTGCGGTATATGCACTACCTGGTATGGTGACAGAACAATATATCCATGTTGTTAAGGAAGTTATGGAATATCAAACACCTAAAGTTCTTCTTATTGCCATTGATAACATGTCTCCACTACAACGTAAACATCCTGACTTGAAATCTGCATTAAAATCTTTTCCTATACTAAAACCATCTATAAATAAAATAAAAATCTTGCAAGCTTTCAAAAAAGAATTAAACTTTGATAATAGAGAAATTCTTGAATATTATTTCCCTATTTTTCGTTTTCATAGCAGATGGAAAACTCTAAGAGAAAACTCTGTTTTATTTGATTCTAATCCACATAAAGGTGCGTTAATCTATTTTAAAGAATTTTATGAAAAAAACTCAAATATTAATCCATATGAGAGTATGCAACGAAAAATCCCACAAATTGATGAATATAGAAAAAAGAGAAATCCGAATTTATTCATTAGAGATTTGATTTACAATGTTAGAGGACAAGAAAATTCAACAGATAAAGAAATTCGAAAGAAAGAAATTGCAATATTACAATATGTAAAAGCTATTGAAGATTTGTTTTTCTATGTATCAACACTTAAAAATACAAAAGTTGTAATAATAGAAACACCATCATTAATATATGATAGAAATTTTGAAAGAATACAATATATATTTCATACTGCGAAAAAGTATGGCTTAACGTCATTTTATATGGGAAATTGTAAAGAATTAAATATAGATTTAAATAATGAATTTGTTGATGAACATCATCTTAATTTTTTTGGTGCATATAAAGCAACTGATTACTTATCGAATTTACTTATAAATAAATATGGACTAAAAGATAAAAGAAATGATAGCAAGTATAAATCTTGGGATGAAGAATACGAATTTTATAGGTATTTTATAAGAAGTCGATATAATGTTGACATAGACTTTGACTATCTAAAGAAATTATGATTTAAAATTAGCTCATTATATATTATAATTTTTACTTTTTCCTTATTCCCATATATAATTAATATATTCGGATTAATTGTAGTTTGGGAAAATAATATAAAATGTCAATTGTTTGGTTAAAACTTTTAATTGTTTTTGCAATAGCCTTTTTGGTATATCATACAGTAGGTGCAAAATATAGGTGGATGATTCTTTTACTTGCTAGTATTGGGTTTATATTAATTGCTGCTGGAATTATTTCATTTTGGTATATGTTTTTTGCCATTTTAGTTTCTTTCTTTGGTTCTAATTTTATAAATAAAGTTGAAAATAATAGTGTAAAACAGTTAATATTAGGTTCCTCTATTTTATTAATCATTGCAGAATTTGTATTATTAAAGTTTTCTGGTGCCTTGAGCCAATTAAGTACAAATGTGTCTGAATTTTTTGCTACAACTGAAACTATCGCTGGTGATGCGATTGTTACGTTGGGGGTTTCATACTATTCTTTAATTTTAATTGCGTATATAACAGATGTGTATAGAAAAGTAACAACTGTTGAAACTAATTTTTTAAAACATTCTTTATTTTCTACATATTTTCCACAGATACTTATGGGACCAATTGTCAGACATAAAGAAATGAAAGAACAATTATTTTCTACAAAAGAAATTAGCTTTGATTGTATAAAATTTGGTGTTTTTAGAATTTTATGGGGGATAACAAAAAAGATAGTTATTGCTGATAGAATTCTACTTCCTATAAATACTATTTTAGGAAGTTATCAAGAATATTCAGGAATGTATATATTATTTGCAATGATTCTCTTTGGGTTACAGTTCTATATAGAATTTTCTGCAGCTATGGATATAGTTCTTGGTATCTCTGAGTGTTTTGGTATTAAAATGCCAGAAAATTTTAATAATCCTTTTTTCTCAAAAAGTGTTCACGATTTTTGGAACAGATGGCATATTACTTTTTATTCGTTTTTAAAAGATTACATTTTTTATCCAGTAATAAGAAGTAAAATAATGATGAAAATCAAATCTGCCCTAGAAGGAATCAAGCATAAATGGTTGGCAAAACATATACCTTTATTTATTGCTTATTTTGTTATTTGGTCAATTTCTTCATTTAGGCACGGCATAAGTTTCAAGTATTTTATTGCTATGGGAATGAGTCCTTGTATTTTTATGATATTAGAGGATATTTTTAAACTTATTACTGATAAAGTATTAAAAATAAAATCATTAAAAAATGCTCTTTGGGCTAAGATAATACAACGAATATATGTACTTACTGCAATGTATTTGATGTGGTTTTTCTTTAGAGCCGAAACTGTTTCAGACTGTTTTAATATGTTTGAAAAAGTTTTATTTGATTTTAATTCTGCAAATACAATTACTACAATTGGAGTCGACAAATATGATTTTGGGGTAATAATAATTGGAATTACATTAATTATCATAGTAGATTTATTAAAAGAATTTAAAGTGGATTTAAGAGGCATATACATACGTTGTCCATTAATTGTGAGATGGTGTGCAATTATATTCTTCCAAATTGTAATTTTATTATTGGGGTTATATGGCCCAGAGTACGATCCAAAAGATTTTATGTACTTTAAGTTTTAGGTGCATAGTATGAAATTAAAAGTTTGGGCAAGTTATATATTTTTTATTTTTACAATAATTGTAGTTGCAACTGTACTATCAGAGAAAACAGTAGTACTAACTGCTGAAAATGCTGGGATTAGAGCATTTTATAAAGAACAACAACAAATTGATGCTGTTTTTATCGGACCTTCTTCAGCTTATACAGTTTTTCTACCTCCTATTGCCTATAATAAATATGGTATAACTAGCGCTATGTATTCGATTTCTGGAATGGTGACAGAACAATATATCTATGCGGCTAAAGAAGTTATGAAATATCAAACACCAAAAGTTCTTTTTATTGTTGCCGATGGTATAAAACCACTACAAAATCGTCCTCCTTCTAAAGACAATGTAGTTGCATTAAGACCTATTTCTATTGTAAAACCATCTATAAATAAAATTAAAATGATACGTGCACTAAAAAAAGAAATGAGTTTTAATAATATAGAAATTCTGGAATATTATTTCCCTATTATTCGTTTTCATAGCAGATGGAAAAATATACAAAGAAATTCCTATTTATCTAATTCTAATCCACATAAAGGTGCTGTAATTGATTTTGAAGAGTTCTATAAAAGAAAATATACATATAAAGATAAACAATGGGAAGCATCACAAATTGGTGGATATAAAAAACAAAGAAATCCAAACTTATATATTAAAGACTTAATTGATTTTGTTAGAGCGGAAAGAAAAAACACAAAAGAAGAACTTGAAATATTGAAATATGTGAATGATATCGAAGATTTATTTTTCTATGCTTCAACACTTAAAAACACTAAAGTTATAATAATAGCCACACCTTCCTTAAAGTACGAAGAATATTTTGATAGAATACAATACATATTTCATACAGCAAAAAAATACGGCTTAGATTCTTTTTATATGAGAGATTGTGAAGGATTAAATATAGATTCAAATAATGACTTTTTAGACGAATATCATCTTAATTTCTTTGGAGCATATAAAGCTACTGATTACTTATCAAATTTACTTGTAACAGAATACGGACTAAAAGATAAAAGAAATGATAGTAAGTATAATTCTTGGGATGAAGAATATATATATTATAGGTATGAAATAAAAAGAAGATACAATATTGATGTAGAAACGGGAGAATTAATTAATAGTGAAACTAATAACTGATATATTTCTTGAAGCTTTTGAAAAGTATGGAGATAAGACTGCTTTTATTGAAAATAAAACAGGAGAAAAAGTCACTTTTTCAGATTTTAAAAATCAAACATTTAAGATAGTTAAAATATTACAAGCAACAATACAACAACCTCAAGAAAAAATAATATTGTATTTAAAACCTCAACCAATGTGCCATATTATAGAAATTGCAGCACTATTGAGTGGGAATATAACTATATGTTGTGATCATTCATATAATATTCAAGATGTTGAAATTATAAAAAACAAGACTAATTCACAAGTTATTTTTACGGATAATTTAAGTTTAATCAAACAATGTAAAAATCATAATGTTACTATATTCTATATTGGTAACGATGAAGATATTTCAAATTATAATAATGAAAATATAACTCTATATAATTTATCAGAACATATGAAACAAATTAGTGATCAAGAGATTTCGTTACAACCAATATCAGAAGATATGATTGCAACAATCTTTTTCTCTTCTGGAACAATGGGCAAACCCAAAGGAGTCGTATATTTTCACAAGACATTAATTAATGCGTTTTTGAGTCATACAAACTCTAATTTCTTTGCAAAAGAAGGTGGTTGTTTATCCTTATTATCAAGTTCTCATATTTGTCCTAAATTTTGTGATTGGATGATTTTAACAAGTGGTTGCTATATGATTTATTCAGATTATATAAATTACAAACGTGATATAGCAAAATATAAACCATTGCATATATTATGTGTACCCAAACTATTAATAATGCACATGGAAGATTACTATAAAGCCTTAAATAAAAAGAATTTTTATTTTAAAAACTTACATAAAATCTTTTTTGATTTATCTAAAAAATATATAGAAAAAAGAGATAATAACAAACACTCAATCTTTGATTTTATCAAAATTCCAATATTATCTTTGATTAATTTTATTGGTATTAAGTTAATATTTAACGAAATTATAAATGAAATACAGTTTATCCCAAAAGCCAAAATAGTAGCATTTGGTGCATTTGTTGATATGAGTGTTGAAATATTCTATTCAGTTATTGGTGCTTGTTTGATGCAAACATATGGTTCAACAGAAGCTGCGACAATTACATATATTAATGATAAATATAGAAAATTAGGTTCTGTTGGTAAAGTTAATCCTTTATTGTCAGTAATTATATGTAATCCAGAAACTCTTGAAGAACTACCTTTTAATACAACAGGCTTAATAAAGGTTAAAGGTTCTCAGACTATGGATAAATATTATGAAAATGAAATAGAAACTGCTAATGTTTATGACGAAAATGGTTATTTATCTACTGGAGATATGGGATATGTAACTGAGGATGATTTTCTATTTTTTAAAGGAAGATATAAGGCTGTAATTGTATTGAATAATGGGGAAAATGTTAATCCAGAACCTTTAGAAGCTCTTTGTAATAATTCAAATTTTGTTTCGCAAATTATAGTTGCGGGTCAAGATAAACCATATTTATCAGCACTTATTGTTCCTGATAAAAATTATATTGAAGATTGGAAAAAAACAAACAAAAATAAAAATTTAGAAGAAGAAATATTGATAGATATCAATAATATATTAGGTAGCTCACAATATTTTAAATGGCTGTATCAAATCAAAAAGGCTACTTTAATAAATGAACACTTTACACAAGAAAATGGTTTATTAACAAAAAAATTTGCTTTAAATAGAAATGAAATATACAATAAATACTTCGATAAAATAGAGGAAATGTATGAATAAAAATAGAGTAATAGAGGTTTTATCTCCTGCTAAAAATTTACAATGTGGCATTGAAGCAATAAAATGTGGTGCTGATTCTGTTTATATAGCTTGTGAAAAATTAGGACTTAGAAAAGGTTTCTCTAATTCAATAGAAGATATTAAACAATTATGCGACTTTGCGCATAAATATTGGGCAAAAGTTTATGTTACTGTCAATTCAACAATCCATACAGATGAAGATTTAGAATATGCACAAGACTTAATAAAAAGATTATATGAAGTTGGTGTTGATGCCATAATTATTTCTGATATGGGAATTTTAACATTTGATTTACCTCCAATTCCAATATATGCAAGCGTAAATACTTGTTGTTTCTCTCCAGAAAAAATTAAATTTTTGGAAAATATTGGTATTTCAAGAGTTATTTTGCCAAGAGAATTAACATTTGAAGAAATAAAAAATATATCTAAACAGACATCAATCGAGTTAGAAGTATTTATACACGGTACATTCTGTGTTGGTATTTCTGGATATTGCTTCTTAAAATACGGACAAACTATTAAAAATTCAAATAAAAATAAAGAATTAAATAAATATCAAAGAAATTCTGCAAATAGTGGTGCTTGCCCAGCTCTTTGTTACGATAAATATAATCTTTATGATGCAAATGGTAATTGTATAGTTGAAAATGACCATATATTGAGACTTCCTTTTATGGATTTAATGAAAAATATTGGCAAATATGTTGAAACTGGCGTACATTCATTTAAAATAGAAGGACGTCAAAGGCGTTTAAGCTATGTTAAAAATGCAACAGCACTATGTAATAAAGAAGCAAATAAATATATTAAAGACAGTAATACAAATTTACGTAGGTTATCAAGTGGAATATCTGTTATTGATTTCAATCCAGCCTTAGACAAAATATATAATAGAGGTTATACTGACTACTTCTTTAATGGAAGAAAAAAAGAAAATCTAAATATTACAAGCACATTCGGAAACTTTATCGGAAAAATCATTGAACAAGACAATAATTCATTCAAAATTGATAATGATATCAAATTAAGTATTGGAGATAAAATACTATATCAACAGAAAGATAAACGTACTGGCGTCTTTGATATTATCGATATAAAAGATGATATGTATTTCTATAGTATCGCAAATGTTGATATTTTAAATTGTGATTTATATAGAGTTCTTAATGCAAAAGAAGAAGAAGATATTGAAAATGCAAAAGTTTACAGATATCTTTCAGCAGAAATATCAATAGAAAAAAATAAAGAAAATTATCTCCTTACTATAAAAGATGAAGATGAAATTGATACTTGTGTAGAATATCCATTAAACAGCAATATTAAAACAACAAAAGACAAATTTATTCACTTATTTAATGAAGATGTAGAAAACAGTGGAATAAAAATAGTAAAATTGAATTCTGAAGAAAATATCTGTTTAGATACTAATGATGTATATAAAATAAGAGATATATTATGTGAAGCATTAACAGACAAAAGAATAGAAAAAAGACCAATAGAAACTGGTCATATAGATAGAGAATCTACAGAAAAATATCCAGAACAAATTACATATCTGGATAATGTTTGCAATAAAAAATCAGTAGCATTTTATAAACAACACGGTATTGAAAACCCAGAACTAGGCTTGGAGTCTAGCAAAGATATAGAAGGTAAAAGAATATATGCTGGTAAATATTGTATAAGGTTTGAACAAGGCTATTGTTCTAAATTAAAAAGAACAGATACTCCACCTTTACCTTGGACAATAGAAGATAAATTCAATAATAAATACCAGTTAGAGTTTGATTGCAAAAATTGTAGAATGTATATTTTATATTAAAAAATAGTTACAGGAGATAAAAATGGAAAGAAGTGAAATACTAAATGTAATTCAGGATATCCTTAGAGATGTTTTAGAAGATGATGAAATTGTGGTTAGTGAAGAATTATGTGCAAAAGATGTACATGGTTGGGATTCTTTAACACATGTTAATATCATAGAAGTAATAGAGAAAAAATTTAACGTAAAATTTACTATCGGTGAAATTGTTGTATTGAATAATATTGCTGGTCTTATCGATTTAATACAAAGTAAAATGCAATAAATAAACTAAAATCAGATTTATATGAGAAGATAACTGTTCAAAATTTTTGAACAGTTGTTCTTTTATATTTAGATTTATTTTTCTAACATAGTATGGGAATATTGATACTCGTACATTATTATATTCTTGAGGAGTGATGCGGAGAGCTGTTATTTGTCTTCATATTCAACAGAAGAAGCTAATTTTTTATCATCTTTATAAGCAAGTTTTAGTAAAAATCTAAAAATGGCTCAATTAAGTCACCAATAATATCGTTTGTATCGAGCTTTCGACCATTCATTGATAATCTGAATTCATCATAGTATTTATTACCAAAGTCCCATTCACTTTCTATATTTATGATAAATAAGGGCGTATGATTTTTTAAAATAAACAAGACTTAATCTTCCTTGTGTCTTTTGACAACAAATTTTTATCAAGTAAAGGAATTTTAGAATGAATAGCTTTGATAAAATTATAAAGGCAGAAGAATGTTTAGAAAAAATATTAAATGGTGACTATAATGAAAAAATTAATCGTATCAAAGATGTTTAAGAAGCACTAATAAAATAATTATTATGATTAGAAAAGCAATTAATCCTAAAGAATATGAAAATAGTTTTTTGTATTTTTTAAATTTTTTCCCCATTGGATTTTGAATTTGTGTAGCTTTTTCAAAAATTTCTGGATATATAGATTTGATTTCTACAAGTTTATCAATATCGCCAAAATCATAATAGTTATCTATTATTTGTTTGAAGTTTGGGAGTAATACATTGTTTAAATATTCTTCTGAAGAATTTGATATTTTTTTATAGACGTTAAAATAAAAATTGATTTCTTTAATTCCATATTTTCTGTGTAAATTACTTGCGCCAATAGAAGTATCGTGCCAAATTCCGTTAGCGTGTCTTCTATAAACAGACATAACTTCTTTTATAAAGCCAATTTTGCCCTTTTGTGAATGGAGAAGACTATAATACCAATCATATGGTGTTATATTGTCTGGAATCTCCGGTTTTATCCATCTGTACATTACAGAATTTGTTTGGATAAAATTAGCTTTTTGTAAATTTTCAAAAGAAAACTCTTTGTTTTTAGAAGGAAAAATTTGAGGTTTCTTTTTTCTATCTTCATAAACAATTTTTACTGGGTGAAAGCAAATTGAATAATCAGAATTTGCTTCTAAAAATTCAACTTGTTTTTGTAATTTATATGGGTCTATCCAATAATCATCACCCTCACAAAGCGCTACATATTTTCCGTTTATTCTTGGAAAGTTAAAAGTTTTAGAAATACTAATTCCTTTTGAAAATTGGTTTTCAGTTTGATAAATTGGTTTGATTATATTGGGATATTTTAGTTCGTATTCTTTTATTATTTCTTGTGTCTTATCAGATGAAGCATCATCATAAACTAAAACTTCAAAATCAAAATTAGTCTTTTGCATTAAAAAACTATCAAGACATTCTTTTATATATTTTTCATGATTATAAGTAACACAACATATTGAAACAAATGTTTTATTTTGTTGAAGTTGTTTTTCTAATTTAAATTTTATTGAATTTGTAGTTTCTATAATTTTAAAATCAAAATTTTTATAGAAAGAAAGAGCATTTAAATTATTTTTATTACATTCTAAAGATATTTTTATATAGCCTTCTTCATTTACTTTTTCAATAAATTTTTGCATTAAATTAGTTGCTATATTTTGTCTTCTATATTCTTTATCAACATAGACCAAAGAAATGTAGGCTTCTCTTGTTAATTTGTTATTTATATAACCAGCAATTAAACCAATAATTTTACTATTCTTTTTTGTTGTTATTATAAATCCATTTTCTATCAATTTTTTAGTATAGTTAGATAGTTCTGTCTGTTCTGAGAGTTTTGGTGCAAATGAATTATCTATTTCTTTTAAAAACTCAAAAAGTTCATTGTATTTTATATTATTTTTATTTATTAATTGCATAGTTTTTTTCTTCTATTTTTATCTGTACATATTTTGAAATATCATTTATTTTCTCTTGCATTTCTTCTTGTGTTTTAAACTTTAAAATCATAATGCCAATAGCATTACCGGAACCCGAAAAGGTTTCAATTTTTTCTCCAAAATTTTTTATAAAATTTAATTCAACAAGATTATTTTTCTTAAATTCTTCGTCAATAGTAAGTTTTTGAAAAATCCCCGAATTATTTGAATGTAAAACATAATATGCCCAATAATTCTTACATTCAAATTTATCTAAATCACTACAATCTTCACCCATTGCCGCTTTAATTGTATATTCCACCATATCAAAACCTGTTGCATATTTGACTAATTGTGGAATCATATTCCCACCATTTCTTGGTCCAATTTCCATTAAATATATATTTTTTTGTTCATCAAGTCTAACTTCAAAATTGTATGCACCTGTTTTCATATCTAATAATGTTAATACTTTTTGAATTTCATTTTTTATTCTTTTTTGAATAACACTTTGCATATTTAACGGAAAACAACCACCAGCAGGAGTAAACGGGTTACTTGCTTTTTTATCAAAAAAATGGTTTGCAAAAATGGCAAAAACTAATTCCCCATTAACACTAAATCCTTCTCCTAAAATTTGACCACCATATGCATCTATATATTCTTCAACAATAACTCTTTTTGCTCTAGAAAAACTTAGTGCATATTCAAATGCAAAATCTAAATCTTTAAGCTTTTCAACTTTGGTTATGCCTTTAGAGCCAGAAGAATCAACCGGTTTAACCATAACAGGTTTTTTAAATATATCCCAATCTTTTCTTATATTAGCTACATTTATATAACCTTTCGCTTTTGGAGTATTAAATCCATTTTCAGAAAGAAAACTTCTAAATAAATCTTTATTCGATAATATTTCAACAGACTTATAAGAATGGCCTGCCAAGCCCATTTTTTCAGCTACATATGCCGCTGTTGGAGCTGCTGGGTCAGAAGCATAACAAACAATACCATCAATTTTCAACTCTTGTGCCAATTTTAAAACAGCTTCTTTATCTGTCGTACTAACGTTATGGTATTCATCAGCAAATTTATGTGCCGGATTATCAGGCAAATAATCACAAGTTATTGTGTAATAACCTAATTCTTTTGCTTTCTTTACAGAAGGCACTTGAAAATATGAACCACCTAATAATAATACCTTTTTCATATCTCCTCAAATTTTCAAATAATTGTTTGTTACTAACCACATTGCAAAATGACTTCCTAGAAGCATTTTAAAAAGTTTAAATTTTCTATTTTTTATTTGTCTTGCATAAAATTTTGCATATTTATAATTAAAAAATTTATTACAAGTAATAGCTACTTTATTTGTTCTATTGAGTTTCTCATCATCACTCAAAGTATTCCAAATACCATTTGAACTAATGTTATATTGTGACATTAATTCGTGTTCTAAATAGACTTTTCCTTTATCCAAGAATAAATACCAAATATAAATATCTGACTTCGGGAAATTGTTTATTTCTTTAAAATCAATGATATTCCGGTATATTCTTGCACTAGTTTGAACATAAACATAATTATCGAAAGACAAATCGTGCCCTAATTTTTGGAAGGATTTTTTTTGAACTTCGGTTATACAAGAATATTTTGTATTTGCTTCTTCGTTTGAATATAAGACATCTCCACAATAACAATTATATTCTTTATTTTTTTCTAAAAAACTTAATCCTTTCTCAAACCACAAGTTATTTAAGTACCAATCATCACCCTCTATTATGCACCAGTATTGTGTATTTATTTCATTTTCTTTTGCCCAATAAATATGTTCTCTATTTGTATTCTTCTTTTGTGCAATTAACTTAAATAAATGTGGGTATTTTCTCTCGTATTCCTTACATGTTTCAAGTGTTTTATCAGTAGAACAATCTTCTAAAATTTTAACTATAAATGGAAAATTTGTTTTTTGAGAAATTATACTTTCAATAGTTTTTCTTATTGAATTTTCGTGATTATAAGTTAAAAGAAATATTGTCAAAATTGGGTTAGTATTCATATTACTTAAACCCTTTTTGTAATTTTTCACAAATAAATTCAAGTGTATTTTCTTTTAAATCACCGTAAAAAGGTAAGCATAAGACTTTGTGTTTTAAATTATCAACTACAGAAAAATCTGACAGTTTTACTGCTAAATCATTTTTGTAACACTCATAATCATGGCAAGCAGGATAGAAGTATTTCCTTGTAAAAATATTCTCTTCTTTGAATTTTGTATAAGCGTCATCTCTTGTAAGTGGATAGTCATCTTCAATGATTATTGGATAGTATTGATATGAATTTGTTACTCCATTTGCTATTTTAGGTATTCTAATTCCCTTAATTAAAGATAAATGTTTATCATAAAATTCTTTTACTTTTGCACGTTTTTCTTGTTCTTTTTCAAACAGTTTAAGATTTAATAACCCAATAGCAGCTTGAACTTCGTTCATCTTGCCATTGATACCAACTTCTTCAACAAGTTCTTCTGAACGGATACCAAAGTTTCTTAGGTTATAAATTTTTCTAACTAAATTTGGATTGTTATATGTTAAACAGCCACCCTCAATCGAATTAAATAATTTTGTTGCGTGGAATGAAAACATTGTAATATCGCCATAAGTACCAATTCCACGACCACTTATTTCGGTAGAAAATGCGTGAGCTGCATCATAAATCACTTTTAAATTATATTTTTTAGCAATTTGTTCGATTTTTTCTACATTGCAAGGAAAACCATAAACGTGCACACCAAGAATTGCTGATGTATTTGGTGTTATTAATTTTTCAATTTTATCTGCATCTATTGTCATTGTATTAGGTTCAATGTCGCAAAATACAGGTTTTAAACCGTTCCAAGAAATACAATGAGGAGTGGCTGCAAAAGTGAATGGTGTTGTAATAATCTCGCTACCATAAGGCAAATCTAGTGATTTTATTGCAACAAGTAATGCAATAGTTCCATTATTAAATAAAGAAACATTTGGAGTTTTAAGAACTTCTTTTAGTTTATTTTCTAAAAGATTATGTTTTTGTCCCATATTTGTTAGCCATTTTGAGTTCCAAATTTCTCTTATCTCATTTTCAACATTTAAAAGAGATGGCAAAAGTGGTTTTGTCACAAAAATTTTTTCTTTTATTGTTATATTTGTACTCATCTATTCAAATTTTTAATTCCTGCTCAATTTCTCATTATTCTATAGTGAGAAAATCGATACAATTAGCCAACCGTTTATATTTAACTAGATACTTGGGCAATTTGCTATATTCAAAAAATGAATACAATAACAAATACAAATTTGAATATTTCTTAATGTGTCATTTATGAATACAATAGTTATTGGTATTGATATGAGAGAATTTAAACCAATAAAACAAGAAAAAGCTGTTATTAGTGTAAGGCTTAATGTATCAACCTTACAAACTGTTGACGATTTATCTATAAAAACAGATATTAGTCGTAATGAATTTATAGTTCAATGTATAGAATATGCTTTAAATAATATCCAAGAAAATTAAATTGTGTATAATAATATTATTGTTTGTTTTGGAGATATTATGAAAAAGTTATTTGGAATTATTTTTGTATTAGTATTTTCTTTTCTTCCAGTTAATGCTGAAACCACAACTGATTGGAATACGGAAAATGGGCTAGCAAGAGTTGAAAAAATTGGAAAAAACTTATTATCAAAGAATGGTTTACCTACTCAAGTAAAATTTACTGTTATGGAAACTGAAGAAGTAAATGCCTTTGCAAGTGGCGAAAATGAAATTTGTGTTTATACAGGGCTTTTAAAATACGTTAATGATGATGCAGAATTAGCTGGTGTTATTGCTCACGAAATGGGTCATATCCTTAATAATCATGTGGCAAAACAAAGTATTATTTCTAGTATTACATCACACTTAATTAATCGTTCAAATGTTAATTCGAAAGTAAAAACTGGTGCATATATTGCAAACCAACTTTCTATGTTAAAAATGTCTAGAACACAAGAATATGAAGCTGATATTACTGGCGTAGATTTAATGAATAACGCTGGTTATAACCCATTAGCAATGATTTCTTTTTTATACAAAATTAGTGGGAATTATATTGATGTTCTACAAACTCACCCTTCTGGTGATAAAAGAACAATGTACTCTTATAACTATATAACATATAACTATCCAGCTAAAGCTGTTTTAGGTTATTCAACAGATTCCTTTAAACAATTTATGACTTATGCGACACCTATTGTTGTTGCAAGAGCAGCAGATACAAAGAAACGAACAAAGTTTAACCAAGAACAAGAAGAATTAAAACAAGAAAGAATTGAAAAAATGCAAAAGTACCAACAAGAAAATATCAATGGTTGGTCTGCATCATATAATTTTTTAAAAGCATTATCTACAGCAGAGTAAGGGAGAAAAATCATGAATTTTTTAAAAAAATTATTTAGAAAGAAAAAATATTTGAATTGTCCATATATGAAACATTCATTGCACTTTTTTCATGATGAAATAAGAGCTTGTTGTTCAAATGTTAAAGGACCTGTGTTTTATCCTAACTATAATGGAAAGGAAATTGATTGGGATAAAGTATACCAAGAACGTAAAAATTATATCAAATTGATAAACTCTGGTAGTTGTGATGACCCTATTCCAGTGGAATGTCAAGGTTGTTATATGGCAAATGGATTTATATCAGACGAAAAAGTAGAAAACTTTGAAAATAAAGTTAATACTTTATTTATCCAAAATCATATGTCTTGTAATGCAAAATGTACATATTGTACTTTCGCAAATGAAGACAAAGGTAGCAAATATGAAGTTGTACCAGTTGTTAAATCTTTAATAGAAAAAGGATTACTAGATAAAAATAGCAAACTTATATTGAGTGGTGGAGAAATTACAATAACACAAGATTTTGATGAATTAGTTGATTTATTAACTGACAATGTAGATTCTTCAATTTATCTTGAAACATCTGGTATTAAATATAGTGAAGCAGTTGCTAATGCTTTTAAAAAGGATAAATGTTGGCAAACAATTTCTTTAGATGCAGGAACTAGAGAAACGTATGCTAAATTAAAACAAGTTGATTGTTTGGATACAGTTATAGACAACTTGAAAGCATATGCAAACGTTGATGCAAAAGCACTAGAACGAATTATTCTCAAATATATAATTATTAGAGAAGTTAATGATAACGTTGAAGAAATTCAAAAATTCATTGATGTTGTAACATCTTTAGGAATTAAACACGTACAACTTGATGTCGATTTTGTGGAATTTGGATTAGATAACGATAAACAAGTTCCAGATTATTACTTTGATTTAATAAAAACATTTAATGAACTAGCTTCTAAAAACAATATTAAAGTATGTGACAGTCAACAAACAGAAGAAATTCTTAAAAAAGGAAGAAAGGACTAATTAGTCCTTTCTTTATATTTTTTTTGAACCATCTGCATTAAATTTTTTAGAAGTTACTGGTTTACCTTTTTCATTAAATACATAATCGGTATAAGAACGGTCTTTATTATATTCTCTTTTGTATTGTGGCGTTTTTCCGTCTCCATAAAATACAGTTTGAGTTAGTATTGTACCCTTTTTATCTGTAACCATTTGATTTATCGGCATTTCGTATTCTTCATCAAATATTGTAATTGTTCTATTCCCTGTTTTTAAATCATATTCAATTGTTTTTTCTAAAGTATTTGTCCCAATATCATATATTTCTGTAGATAATAAATTTTTCTTACTATCATAGTGATTTCGTTTGGTTTCAATACCGTCAGTATTAAATGATATAATAGTGAAACTTTCATCTTTATTCATTTCTTTTGTTGCTTTTGGTGTTTTACCGTCTTCATAATACAATGTTTCGGAAATAAATCTACCAGTTTTATCATATTCTTTAGTTGATTTTTTTAGTTTTGTTTGTTCATCATAAATATAATGAGTACGAGCTTCACCCTTACCATATAATATCTTTTCAGTTATTGTTTGATTACTGTTGAATTTTATCTCTTGTGCTAAAGTACCATTTTCTCTGTATAAATATCTTGTATGGCTTGCAACTGTTTCTCCATCTTCTGCCCAAAATACAATTTCTTTTTCTCTTCCGTCTGATGATATAAATAATGAACTCACTAATCTATTAGGATTTTCACCGGTATAAGTATCTTCCGTGTATTCTGAACCATATCTTTTATCTGATAAAATAAGACCAGTTTCTGGATTATAATCTATCGAAAATATAGGGTTGCCTTGTTCATCAACTTGTTCTCTTTTGTGTATTCTATTTGTTACAATATTTTTTGTTGTGTATTCTCTATTTCCTTCATCAAAAAAAGTGTCAATAACAAGACTACCTTCTGTTACAGCTTCTCCAGTTGATAAATCAATTACTGTGGTTGGTCGTAAAAGAACATCATTAACTTTATGAGTAATTACCCTTCTTCCACGTTCATAGTCTACTTCTTGTGTTTTTACTGTATCTCCAACACTTTCTTCAAGATAAATCATTCTGTTTTCTGAATCTAATTTTTGAATTGTTTTTATACTTGGAGTAGTTGTTGTTATTGTTGCAATATTATTTTCATAAGTAGTTATCACTTCTTTTTCTTGCGAAGGAAAATATTCTTCACTTCTTATAACTCCACCATCTTTATCTGTAATACGGTGAGTATAATTGCCATTTTTCTTATTAAAAATTATATGTTCTGTGATTTTTCCATAAGGTGAAGATTTCTCTGTACAAGTGTGTTCTACATAATCACCTTCAACAGTATTTATTCCTTTGAAAGATACGGCTTGTGTTCTTCCTAAAACTTCGGACATTGAATATTTTGGAAGTTCTTTTATGTTCTTTGTTTCTTGTGGCTGTTGAATGTGGTTATTTGATTTATTTGCTTTAAATGTATTATTAATTGCTGGGTTAAAAGTTATTTGCATTGTAGATATCCTAATTTTTACTTATTCATATAAGTAATGTAAAAGAAAAATTTGCTACAAAAAAAGAGGGAATTAATTCCCTCTTTTACTTCAAAAAATCAACCTTACCAGTATCTAAGTGATAATATGCTGGAACTATTTGAACATTATGTTCCTTCATATATTTAACAAGCTCCGTATCTTGGGCTAAAAGTTCATTGATATCTTGCATAACGTGTGCTTTTACTACGTTATCAGAATTTACTTCTACACCCTTTTTCTTGCAATCATCAACGGCTGGTTGAATAGAATCTTCTAAAGATTTAATATACTTTGTTTCAGATATACCAGAAAGTGTTGCTGCAATGGCACCACAATCTTGGTGACCCATAACTACAATAAGCTTTACACCACAGTGCATAACAGCATATTCAATACTACCAATAACGTGATCATCAAGTACATTACCAGCATTTCTTATTTCAAAAATATCGCCTAAACCTTGGTCAAAAATAAGTTCTGGTGGTACACGAGAATCGGAACAAGAAAGAATAATTACAAATGGATGTTGTCCTTTTAACATTTCTTTTCTGCGTTTTTTATCCTCATCTGGGTGTTTTTGCTCTAGTTTTACAAATCTTTCATTACCTTTAATTAATTTTTCAAGAGCTTCTTCAGCTGATAAATTCTCGCTATTATGATTTGCTAGGCAAGTATTTGCAGTGATTAATAGTGAGAAAACTAACATTGCTGAAAGTAATATTTTTTTCATGATTAATTCCCTCTAACCTTGTAACGCTTATAGTTTAACTCTTAAAGGATATAATGCAATTTTTATTTTATAATTATAAAAAAGGGGGTTATAAATGAGCGAAAAAGAAAAAATGATTAATGGTGAATTTTATAGACCATTAGAAGATGAAGAGCTTACAAAAGATAGAGTAAGAGTTAAAGATTTATGCTTTAAATATAACTCTTTATCTTCATCAATGGAGAAAGAGCGAACAGAATTAATAAAACAAATATTTGGTAAAACCGGTAAACAAATTTGTGTTGAATCTAACTTCTTTTGTGATTATGGCTATAATATTGAAGTTGGTGAAAATTTTTATATAAATCATAACTGTGTAATTTTAGATTGTGCAAAAGTAACTTTTGGTGATAATGTGCTCATTGGTCCAAATTGTAGCTTTTATACTCCCATTCATCCTATGGATGCAAAAACTCGTAATACATTTATCGAAAGAGCAGAACCAATTACAGTAGGTAATAATGTTTGGTTTGGAGGTAATGTAATTGTTCTACCTGGTGTAACAATTGGTGATAATGCTGTAATTGGTGCAGGTAGCGTTGTTGTTAAAGATATTCCAGCAAATATGCTTGCAGTTGGTAACCCTTGTAAACCAATCAAAGAAATAGAACAATAATATTATGATTTGATGATGTTATACAACTCACCAATCATATAAAGACTACCAGTAACAACCTTTAGCCCTTCTTGTTTTAAAACATCATCTGTATAAGGTTTTACATTTAATTCTGGTAAATTTTGTTTATATTCTTCCATAGTGACTACATTTTTACTATTAAATTCATAATAATAAATTTCATCCTCTGGAGTAAAAAGAATATTTGCAATTTCCTTATAGTCTTTAGTATTTAAAGTGCCATATACATATATTCGCTTTTGACCAGCAAAATAATATTCTAAACTCTTTTTTAGTTCTATAGCAGCTGCTGGATTGTGTGCTCCATCAACTAAAATATTCTTTTTTTCAAAATATTCTAGTCTTGCACCCCAACGAGCTGTTTTAAACCCTTCTTGCAGAGCTTCCTCACTAAGTTTAAATTGTTCTAAAACCTTCATTACTAACGATAAATTGCCTTTTTGATACAAACCTAAAAGATTAAACTCATATTTTCCACCATTTACAGCAATATGATTTTTACCATTATCAACATTCATATCAACATAATTTGTTGCAACAATTAATTTGGCTTTTTGTTTTTCTGCTGTTTCCCTAATAATTCTGAAGCCCTTATTAGAAATTTCAGTTATAACAATTGATTTTGGTTTAATTATCCCAGCTTTTTCAAACGCTATTTTTTCGATAGTGTCACCAAGTCTATCTGTATGGTCTAAAGATATAGATGTTATTACAGAAATAAAAGTCTTTTTAGTAACATTAGTAGCATCAAATCTACCACCCAAACCAGTTTCTATTACAGCAATTTTAACCTTATTATCAGCAAAATATTTATATGCCATAACAGTTAAAATCTCAAATTCTGTTAAATGGATTTCATATTTATCTGCTAAAGCACATATTTTTTCTGTGTAATTCGCAAAATCTTGTTGGGATATTTCCTCATTATTAATTTTAATCCGCTCTGTATATTCAACTAAATGAGGGCTTGTGTACAAGCCAACTTTATATCCAGCACACTTCAAAATATTAGCAACAATAGAACAAACAGAACCTTTGCCATTTGTACCAGCAACGTGAATTATTTTAACCTTATCTTGTGGATTACCAAGCAACTTTAAAACAGCTTGAACTCTTTCTAACCCAAGCTTGATATGGAATTTACCTTGTGAGGTTAAAAGTTTTTTTGCTTCTGTATAGTTCATTTTATTGTACTTTTTAATTGTTTAACTATTTCTTCTGTTGGATTGTTTTTAGCTAATTCTTTTGTCTTTTCAACCATTGAATTAAACAATGTTGGATTATCTAAAACTTCTTTTATTTTAGATAACAGTGTTTCTTCATTACATTCAGCATCTTCTAAATATAAAGAAACACCCTTTTCGCACATTTCCTTTGCGTTCTTACGTTGGTGGTCTTGAGCCGCATAAGGATATGGAACTAAAATTGAAGGCAAATGACATTGAATAATTTCTGTCAAACTTAATGACCCAGCTCTTGCAATAATAATATCAGAAGCTTTTAAGGGATAAACCATTTCATCAAAATATGGGCGAACCATTATATTGTTATTTTCTTTAAAATTAGGGTAATTTTTCTCTAACTCTAAAACCACATCACTATAATTCTTTTTACCAGTTTGAAGAATAACAAAACAATTCATGTCTTCACTTAATTTCTTAAGCAAATTAGCCATAGCGGTATTAATCGTTTTAGCACCTTGTGAACCACCCATTGCAAATACAACTTTTTTATCAGTTGGAATTCCTAAAGATTTTTTTGCTTCTTCTTTTGTTAAAGCAAAAAATGCTTCACGAACTGGATTACCATTAAATATAATATTATCTGATTTTAAAATACTCTTTGAACTTTCAAAAGCAACCGAAACAACTTTTGCTTTTGGTGCTGCCATTTTAGATACTAAACCAGGAACAGAATCACAATCGTGTATCATATAAGGTTTTTTAGTGGTTATTGCAGCAGTTACAATTGGTGCTGAAACATAACCACCAGTTGTAAAAATAGCATCTGGTTTATATTTTCTTAAATAAGATAAAGCTTTTAAATAAGCAAAAAAGAATTGTATTGCCCATTTTGGCATTGCCAAACTCAATTTTCTTGGCATACCAGATACATTCACTGGTAAAAATTTTACTTGTGGATATTTTTGAACAATTTCAAACTCTAAATTTTTAGGGTTACCAATATAATAAATTTGAGCTGTATCTTCTTCTTTTAACAATTTTTCTACAACTGTAAAAGCTGGATAGATATGTCCACCAGTACCACCACCTGATATAAAATAAGTTTTATTGTTGTTGTTTGACATTTGGGAACCTTTTAATTTGTTTTCTTGAAATATTTAATAATACACCAACCATGCACATTGTCATAAATAGAGATGTACCACCATAACTAATAAAAGGAAGTGGAACACCAGTTGCAGGAATTAATGAGCTTGCAACACACATATTAATCATAGCTTGTATTGTTATTGAAACAGTAATACCAGCAGCAAGTAATTTTCCAAATACATCCTCACATCTTGCAGATATAATTAAACCTCTTTGTAAGAATGCAACAAATAAACCTATTATTAAAAGACAACCTAAAAATCCAAATTCTTCTGCAAACACAGCAAATATAAAGTCGGTATGACCTTCTGGCAACCAGCCTAATTTTTGCATTGAATTACCATATCCTACCCCAAAGAAGCCACCAGCAACGAATGCCATCATTGCTTGAATAATGTTATAACCAGCACCAAATGGGTCTTTATCTGGATGTAACCACATATCAACACGTTCTTTTTGATAACCTTGAATAACAAATGGAAGTGCTGCTATACCACAGCCGATAACTGTTGCTATCAACCTTATACATCCACCAGCAGCAAAATACATATATAAAGATGAGATAGATAAAATCATTACCATACTCAAGTTTGGCTGTTTAAGGATTAATAAAATCATAATTATTATAGGAAGAAAATAATTTTTCCATAATCTTCCATCTTTTATGTTCATGCTTTTAGAAAAAGCACTAGCAAGAAGAGCGACAACGCCTAATTTGGCAATTTCTGATGGTTGAAAATTAATTGGTCCAAAAGAAAGCCACCTTGTAGCACCATTAACTGTATTTCCAAATAGTTCAACACAAATTAATAACCCAACAATTACCCACGCTATTGGAATTGCGAATTTATCTATTATTTTATAAGGTATATTTCTTATGCCAAACATAAATACACAACCAAGTACAAACCACTGAAGTTGTCTAAATACAAAAAATGTTGGAGGCAAATTCTGCATTGTACACTTTGGTGCACCAGCAGAAAATATAGCTAGAAACCCAATTATTATAAGAAAAAAGACAATAAAAACCAAAGTGCTATCATGTGCACCATAAGATGGTTTTTGTTCTTTTATGTTATTAATGTAATTTGGATTGGACATAGTTTTTGAAAACTTCTCCTCTATGTTCATAGCTATTAAACATATCGTAGCTTGCGCAAGCTGGTGATAGTAATACAACTTGAGTATCTAAGTTTAATGATGTATCAATAGCTTCTTCTAGTGAATTTGATAATATTATATTATTAAATCCATTTTGTTCCATATTTTCTTTAAATCTTTGTGTGGCTTCACCGATTAAAATAACTGTAGAAACATATTTATTGATATAGTCCTTACAGAACTCGGTTAAATCTGTATTTTTATCACGACCACCAGCAATAAGAGTTAAATTTTTCCCCTCGAATGATTTTATAGCCACAAAACTAGCTTCTGGATTTGTTGCCTTAGAATCATTATAAAAAGCTTTGCCATTAACGTCTGCAACATATTCAATGCGATGTTCAACAGCTTTGAAAGACATAATCCTTTCTCTAATATTTTCGTTAGAAATTCCAATCAATTTTGCAACTATAATTGCGCACATAGTATTTTGGTAATTATGTTCACCAACTAAAGAAATTTCATCAAGCTTAATTATTTCTTCTTCTTTATCACGTTTAAAGAAAATAGCACCATTTTTTATATAACAGCAATTTTTATCAAGCTCTTTAGCGTAGATAAATTTTTCACCAGTATATTGTTTAGCAAATCTGTAGATTGTTTCATCTGAACCACTAAACACCGCATACATTGGTTGTTTATAGTCTTTGAACAAGCTTGCTTTAGCATCGAAATAATTTTGTAATCCACCATGCCAATCAATATGGTCTGGGGTAAATGTTAAAAAGCACGCAATTTGAGGTCTAAAGGTAGGTGCTGTATCTAATTGGAATGAGCTAACTTCACACACATAAAAATCTGGGTTTTCATTCAATAATGAAGTTGGTGGAACACCAATATTTCCGCAAACTGGGGCATTATATTCACTATTTAGAATATGTGATGTCAAATAAGTAGTTGTTGTTTTGCCATTTGTACCAGTAATTGCAACAAATGGAGAATTAGCTTCTAAATAAGCAAGTTCAACTTCACCAATTACAGATATACCTTTTTCTTTCAAACGAGAGAAAATTTCACTCTTAGGTGGTATTCCAGGACTTGTTATAGCAATATAAGAATCTTCAATAAATTCATCACTATGCCCACCAGTTTCTACTTGAATACCAAGATTATTCAATTCTTCAACCAGTTCTCTATCTTTATCTTCTAGTGGTTTGTATTCAGTTATATAGCAATCTGCACCCTTTTCAGAAAGATATTTTGCAGCAGCCACACCACTTTTAGATAACCCTAATATTAATACTTTTTTATCAATCCATTTTCTTTTCATATAAAAAACTTTCTACCAAAGAATTTTAAACAACACAACTGCAATTGTACAGAACAGTAAACCAAACAATGAGAATACTGTCACAATCTTATTTTCACTCCAACCACATAATTCAAAATGGTGGTGAATAGGGCTCATTTTGAATATTCTTTTACCAGTTAATTTAAAGCTTGTAACTTGAAGAATAACAGATAATGTTTCTAAACAGAAAACAATACCAATTAATAAAACCCAAAGTTCAAATTTACCCATAACAGCAATTGTACCTAGTAAACCACCTAAAGCTAAAGAACCAGTATCACCCATAAATACTTTTGCTGGGTGTCTATTAAAATGTAAGAAACCAATAGCAGAACCAACAGTTGCTGCTGAAATAATCGCTAAATCAATACGACCAGTAATCATACAAATGATTGTACAAGCAATCATTGTTATTGCAGTATTTGAGGTTGCTAAACCGTCTAAGCCGTCTGTTAAATTAACAGCATTTGAAATACCGGTCATAAATAATATTACAAATATCGGATAAAAATAGTGCAAATCAATACTAAAATCACCGATATTTACGTATGTTTGTCCCATAGTAAAAGTCATATATACAGCTGGCAAAATAGAAATAGCAATCTGCAAAAACAGTTTATTTCTTGGAGTCAAACCAGCTTTATTTGCTTTGTGTTTAATTTTGCCAATATCATCAGTCAAACCAGCAAGCATAAAAAATAAAAATGACATTAATACTATCAAAGTTGCTGGGGTTAATGATTGATTCATTGTTAAAGCTACAAGCGAAGCTACAATGATTGGTATAACAATAAACACACCACCAGTTGTTGGTGTACCAACTTTTTTTGCGTGATTTTCTGGTGCATCTTCTAAAATATATTGTGTGTACATTTTTTTCTTTAAAAAGTCTATATAAACAACACCAAATAATAGTGTTAATACAAATGCAACAAGCATAGAAACTATAACTAATACATTAAATTCCATAGCTACTTACTTAGCTCCTCGATAATTTCTTCAAATTTCATAAATCTTGATGCTTTTAAAAGAATATTAGAACCTTTTTCTAAATTTTCTTTCATAAATGCAACTAAATCTTGTTTGTTTTCAAAATGAATTGTTTTTAAATTTTTTGGCTGAATATATTTTGCAAGCTCACCGACTGTTAAAACATAATCACATTCAAATTGCTCTAAAAATTTTCCAGTTTCAATATGATATTCTTCTTCGTTTAAACCAAGCTCACCCATATCACCTAAAACTACAGATTTGGGATTTGGGGTAAAAGATAAAAATGTTTTTAATGCAGCTTTAACTGATTCTGGGTTTGAATTATAACTATCATTTATAACTTTAAAGCAACCAATTTCTTTAACATCCCAACGTTTTTCTATAGGAGAAGATTCAGCTAAACCTTTTGCAATAACATCTTCTGTTAAACCAGCATAAAGACCTGCTTCAATAACACTTAGTGCATTTTGAATATTGTGTTCACCACTAACATTTAATAGGTATTCATAACCTTTATATTCAAAAAGGCAAGTATCAGAAGTCATTTCTTTTACTCTTAAATCTTCATCATCTAAACTAAAATAAACTGTTCTGTGTTTATAGTCATTTATTTGCTTAATTAACTCATTATCGTGTGCAACTAAGAGCCCGTCTTGTTTTAAATATTTAGCAATTTCATATTTTGCTTTTGCAATATTTAAAAGAGAACCAAGTCTACCAATATGAGCACTACCAGCGTTTACAATAACTCCAATATCTGGCTCTGCATATTTTGAAAGGAGCTCAATTTCACCAAGCCCACGCATACCCATTTCAACAATCAAATATTGAGTATCTTGCTCTAAATTAGAAAGCGTTTGGCACAATCCAATTTCGTTATTGTGGTTTAAAATTGATTTTACAGTATTCCCTGCATTTTTAAACACACTATACATCATCTCTTTTACAGTAGTTTTGCCACTGCTACCAGTTATTGCAATTGTATATGGATTGATTTTGTTTTTATAAAAATTAGCCAATTGAAGATACGCAATTTTAGTATCTTTAACCAATAAAACAAATTCAGCTTTATCAAAAACCTTATTGTTATCAGTTGTAAAATATCCGTTCGCACCAGAATTCAAAGCATTTTCAATAAAATTTTCACCGTCAAAAGTTTCACCTTTTAATGGGATATAGATATCACCACTTTTTATTGTTCTAGTATCAGTTGAAAATGCGTAACTTAAAGGCGTTTCACAACTAACGTCACCTTTTATAACTACAGCTCCAGTAGCTTTTATAATTTCACCAAAATTTAATTTCATCATATCCCCAGTTCTTTAATAATTTTATCATAAAACAACTATTTAAAATGAATTGTTAAAATAAATGACCTATTTTTTTTATTATGATAATCTTTAAGTAAGAAAAGAAGAGGGAATTATGAAAAATATTGCACACAAATTAAGATTATCTACATCAATTATTATATTCTTGTTAACAGTAGTTAGCGTTATTTATTTGTTTTTAAACCCAAGCTTTGTAGTTGGATTACCATTAAAGAAAATTGCAATTAATGTTGTATTATCTATGCTGATATTCTTTATTTTATTTGGTAGACTTGGTTGCTCTTTAGTTTGCCCGTTTGGTATTTTACAAGATATAGTTACTCTTTTCTCTGACCGAATGAATGAAAAAAGACCAAATTGGATTGGTAAATATATAATTTTAGCAATATCTGTATTATTGTTTGCTGCTGCAGTAGTAAAATATAAAGCTATTCTTAGTTTGAATTTACCATTAATTCTTGGTGTTTCAGCCGGTGTTTTATTTGTTATTGTTGGTATCTTATCAGCATTTAAAGATAGATTATTCTGTACTCACATTTGTCCTTGCGGTACATTTGTTGGTTTGATTTCTAATATTTCTTTATTCAAACTTAGAATAGACAAGGAAAAATGTATGTGTTGCGGAATTTGTGAAAGAGGATGTCCTTCTTGTTCTGTTGAAGCTTGTGAAGAAGATATTGATAACGAAACTTGTGTAAAATGCTTAAAATGTATGAGCAATTGTCCTAAAGAAGCTATTGGATTTAAATTTTTAGATTAATTATGGAAAGTTTTGAAAAATTTTTAGCAAGCGTCAATGATGATATAGAAAAAATTTTTGACAATCAAAAAGAATACATCCACTGCAAGGCTGGATGTTCTTTTTGTTGTGAGCGTGGCGATTATCCTATTTCTGAACTTGAATTTAAATATATGATGTTAGCCTATGATGAGCTTGATAAAAATATTCAAGAAATAATTAAAAACAACATAAAAGAAGTTAAAAATGGTAATACTGATTCATACAAATGCCCATTTCTGATTAAAAATAATTGTTCAATTTATACTCATAGACCTTTTGTGTGTAGAACCTTTGGCGTATTAACAGAAGATGCAAAAGGAAATCCTTCTTTCCCTTTCTGCGCAACTATGAATAAGAATTACTCTGAAATTTATGATGAAGAAAAACAACATCTATCAGCAAGTTTAGTTGAACAAAAAGGGTTTAAGACATTCCCTAAAATTTTTAGATTAAGTAATAAAGTTATAATGAATATTCCTCTAGCTAAACAACTTAATATTGAGTTTGGTGAATGTAAAAAAATGATAGATTTTTTGGAACTTGAATAATATAACTCCGTCATTCTAACTAAATAGAAGGTGAGGGTTTATAATGAGTATTCAATTTTTAGATGAATATAAATATCTTGATATTGAAAATGAAGATGAAATAACTTCTTTTAATAGTGTTGTCTATAAAGATGACATTTTACAGATGTATTTAAAGGATATAGGTAAAACAAAACTACTTAAACGTGAAGAAGAACAAAAGTTGGGGAAAGATATTTTAGAAGGGGATGATAAAAAAGCACTTTTAGCAAAGAAGAAGCTTGTTCAAGCAAATTTGCGTTTAGTAGTTAGTATTGCAAAAAAATACACTGGGCAAGGTGTACTCTTTATGGATTTAGTTCAAGAGGGTTCTCTTGGTTTAATAAAAGCTGCCAATAGATTTGACTATACTAAAGGTTTCAAATTCTCTACTTATGCAACTTGGTGGATAAGACAAACAATTGTTCGAGCAATTGCAAATAATTCAAAAGTGATAAGAGTTCCAGTGCATATGATTGATAAAATTAGGTTGGTAAAAAAAGCTGTTTTTGAACTATCTTATAGCACCGGAAAAGAACCAACAATAGAAGAAATTAGCGAAAAATTAAAACTTCCGTTAAAACAAGTGAATATTGTTATGGATACAATAAAGCTTGAACCAATTAGCCTTGATTCACCAATTGCAGAAAATCTTTGCTTAGAAGACCATATTGCAGATGAACAATATACCTCGCCAGAAAATAAAACGCATAATTCATTACTCAAAAATTATATTGATAGTATGTTGAATGAATTAACTACAAAAGAAAAGAAAATAATAATCGGCAGATTTGGCATTGACGGAAATAAACCAAGAACATTAGAAGAGTTGGGAAGAGATTTGGGATTTTCAAAAGAGAGGATAAGACAAATAGAAAATATTGCTCTTTCTAAATTAAGAAAAACAGAAAAAATAAAACATTTGAAAGAGTATTTAAACTAAATGAAATGTAATCACATCGTAACAAAAAAGCTTATAATTCTTGACTTGTACATGTTGAGTGGGCTATCATATCAATGTTAGGGAACGGATTGGGGAAAGGACTGAAATATTTATGAGAAATTCATCAATATACAGATCAAACTTATCAGATGAAAAAGTTGCTTTTTTATCAGAAATAAAAAGCCAAAAAGAATTTAGTTCTCAAGAGGATAACACACCTAAAGCTTATAAAAGACCAAACCGTCAAAAAGAGCTTGATCTTTTATGGCAAAATTTCAAAATTAATCCTATTAAAGAAGAAAAATCACCTGGAGTTTATCTTTTAACTGGCTTTATTGCTGGTGCTCTATGTATGTTTGTTATGAACGCAATTTTAAGCATTGGTGCAAATGTTTCTAATGAAGCAAATCCAACAGCATTAGGGCAACCAAAGTTTGAAAAGAAAATTGAAAGAACAAGCAAATTACCAAAAATAAGTTCAAACATTGCGGTTGTTCCAACAAGTGTAGAAGCAGTAGCAGAAGAAGTTGCAATTCCAACTGTTGAAACATATACAGTTAAAAGTGGTGATTCAATGGGTTCAATTGTTATTCGTTTCTATGGCAAATATGACCCAGCAAAAGTTGAAAAAATCAGACAAGCAAACAAATTAACTAATGCTCATAAACTATCAATCGGACAAGAATTGATAATTCCATTGGATTAATGAGAACAATCTTAAGAAGTGAAATTAATATACAAAAAGCCTATGTAAACCATAGGCTTTTTATTTGTAATTAAAAATTTTCTACAAAATATTGTTGATAGAAAATTATTTATGTAGATAAAAATCTAATAACTCTTGATTTTAAAATATTCAAAATGAGTAAATGGCCAAAATAGGAGTTTAGCACGTCCAATAAAGCGTTCTTGCTTTAGCACACCCCAATATCTAGAGTCAGCAGAATGACCTCTATTGTCACCCATCATAAAGTATTCGCCTTCTTTCAATATAAGTGGTCCACAGTGCATATCTGGAGTACAAATTGGATATTCAGATTTATCCATAATATATGGTTCATCAAGTTTTTTATCATTAACTAAAATATCTGTTGTTCCGTCTTCATTGTGAGAAATTTCAATTTTTTCACCAGGGAGCCCAATTACTCTTTTTATATAAGCAATATCATTACAGAAAAATCCAGTTAATCTTGAGAAAATTTTAAGTGGTGTTGCTTCTAAGTGTTCTTGTGGCGGATAGAAAACCATAATATCACCACGCTTTGGTGTTGAATAAAAACGAGAAACCCTTTCAACAAAAACTCTATCACCTTCTACTAAAGTTGGTTTCATTGAACCAGACGGAATCCACCTTATCTCACCAAGAAAAAATCTTATGATAATTATTGCAACAATTACAAAAACCGCAGTTTCTATAATCTCTTTTATTACATCTTTATTCATTTATCCCCACTTTGTAAAGATTTTCTGTAAGTTTTATAATTTCTTTTTTATACTCATTATCTTTAATAAACGCTATATCTTCAATAGCTCTATCTGCGTATTCTTTTATTAAATCTGTTGTTTTCTCTATATACTTTTTATCAGAAAGAAGATTTTCTATAATTTCTTCTTTTGACATATTTTCTACATTACCTTTATTTTCATTTAAATAAATAACAGGTGCTGTGTATATTCCATTATGAATGTCGCTCATAATTGGCTTTGATTTATCCGTTTTTAAAATATTTAGTAAATCATCTTTAATTTGGAACGCAATGCCAAAGTTTTTTGCAAATGAATGAATTTTTTCTTTTTCCTCTATGTTTGACATTGTAGCAAGAGAAGTCAATGGTGCTTTAAATAGCTCTGCTGTTTTATATTCTGATTTTCTTATGTATTCTTCCATTGTCGGAAGTTTATCTATGGTGAAGTTTTGATTAATTTCACCTTTACACATCAAGTATAAAGATTCCGCATAATTGTTTACAACTTCAATATTTTCACATTTTACAAGCTCTTTTAGTGCAACAGAAAGCAAAACATCTCCAGCCAAAACACTCAAACTATTACCTAGTTTATAATTTAATGAAATTTTGCCTCGTCTTGTATCGGCGTTGTCTAAAATATCGTCATGAACCAATGTTGAATTATGCACCAATTCAACACTACAAGCTAAATGATATATTTTTTTTGTTATTTCTAATCCAAGAGCTTTTGCAAAAAGGAAAACAAAAGAGGGTCTTAGTCTTTTTGATTTCCCGCTCAAATATTCAGTTATATCATTTGCAATGTGGTTTTTATCATCTGATAAACTATTTATTAAATATTCATTAAAGGTTTTTAATTCATTTTCAATAATTTTCACTTTTTCATTCCTCGTATAATATTATTTTATTATAAATACTTATCCATATAGTGACAAATTATTTTGTGTTTAAGTTTTAAAATTATCAAGAGGGTTTAATAATGACAGTTTTCGATGCAATTACAAATCAAGGTGTTAGTGTAGTAAATAATCAAGTAAAAAAAGAAGAGCCGAAAAAAGTTCAACAAACAAAACTTGAATACAAACCAGATATTCTTGATATTTGTAGCGAAAAAATTATTAATAAAAGAGATATAACAGATACAGTCACAATGCCAAGAGCAATTTTTAAAGGGTATTTATGTTTTACAGCAGGAACTGCAATTAACGCAATTAGTGGCATGCTTAAAAAAGGTAAAACTTCAAAAGTATTAGGAATTGCTGGTAGCTTAATTTCTATTTTAGGCACTTTCAATTTTGTAAAACCATTTTTAATACCAGAAAAACAATTGACTAAAGAAGAAAAATAAATTATTTTTATATTAAATACAAAAAGAGGTTGGTTATATGGCAAAAGTAATTTGTTGGTTATTGATTTTTGGTGGAATATACTATGCTTGGCAAGCAGGTTGGTTCAATGGAATAAATGAATATTTTTCTGAGTCAGCTCGTCAAGCAAGACAAGAAAAAGTTATTCACCATGAAGACGGTAGTTATGACGTTGTAAAATACAGAAATGTATTTGATTTATTATTAGGAAAATAATTTAAAAAAAAGACTTGAAATTAAAAATTGTGCATGTATAATTAATTGTACAGAAGCAATTTGCGGGAGTAATTCAGTGGTAGAATGCTTCCTTGCCAAGGAAGATGTCGCGAGTTCGAGCCTCGTCTCCCGCTAATAAAAAGGACTTACCGATAGGTAGGTCCTTTTTATTATGTGTGGTTTTAGGTAAGAACGAGCGACGTCGCGATACAAAACGAACCATTGAGCTATAGCGAAATCTGTGAGCTTGTATCCGAAGCACGTTGTGCGTAGGTGTGAGAGCTGAGTGAGACTTTTAAATTATTTGAACGTGGTGAGAACTACAAAAATAAAAAGAATGGATTGATTTTATTCAATCCATTCTTTTTATTTTTTGACTTTTTTAATCTCTACCGTTTCTTTAATACCAGCTCTTCCGGTATTAGGAGAATCACTCTTATATCTAAATATATAAGGAGAAAATAGGTTTTTACCAGATACAATATATCTTGATATTGATTTATTAGAATCAAGTTTCTTTTCTTGTTTTACCAGTTTCCCATTTTTATAAATATTAACAACAATCGGCATATTAGTTGGGTCAAAAGTTACCCAGCCATACTCATCAAAATAAACTTCAACCCAATTATGTTTAGAATTTTCTTCTCTTGCAATATTCCCAATAACAATTCTCGCAGGTATTCCTTTGGCTCTACATAGTGCAACCATTATTGCACTATATTCACTACATTCACCGACTCTGTCTTTTAATGCTTTCTTTGCACCAGAAACACCTTTTAGATGTTTGTATGTTAAATGATTTTGAGTAAACTCATATATATTTTTAATAATTTCTTCTTTTGTATCACCTTTAATTTTTGCTGCATATGATTTAACTAAAGCATCATTTACTTCAATATATTGTTCATCTTTTAAATATCTATTAATATCTTTTTCTGGGTTTTTGTTCTTATTAATTAATTTTGCTGTTTTTAAGTCATATGTCCTTACTTGCGCAGTTCCATTGTGTTCAATAGTAAGTTTTTGTGTCTTTAATTCTGGGAAATTAAATTCAGCAAAAGTTGTAGCACCGTCATAATATATTTTTGTCGGTTTTATTGATGTATTAGAATTTAATATATATTGTTTTTCATTTTCTGTTGTAGGAATAGGAATTCGAAAAAATACATCATTAATTGTGCCTTGTATATCAAAGGTGTAGGCTATCCTATAATTATATGTTTCAAAATTTTGCAAATTATTTCCGAGCGTGGGTTTTTCTGTTGCTGGTTTTTGTAGATTTATTTTTGCTTCTTGTTTTTGTGGAACTGTAACATCTTTACTTCGTTGATTAGTACTAAAATACATTAAAAAAACCATAAATCCAGCCATTATAGCAAAAAGGAATATATAGCCTAGAGCAGAAAAATCTCTTTCTTGTTTTTTCTTTTTTTTCTTCATAATCGCTCCTTTATGTTATTCAATTATAACAATTTTTAAGAAAAAACACACCTTAAAAGCGGTTTGTTGCAAATGCAACATTAGTTATAGTCCCAACAATTTATATTTCCACAATGTCTGCATACTGCGTGAGCGTTCATAAATGCTCTGTCTGGAATAAATGTATATCCATCAACACTAATTTGAATATCATTGTGTTTTGTATATTTCACATCAAAAGTTTTTGAACCTACGTAGTCTGGACTAAACATTAATTCAAATTTATCAATTGAATTACATTTTTTACACTTAAACATAATCCCTAGTTAATTCTTTCTCTTCTTACCCGTTGCCCTTTCTATAATGTCATCGGTAGATTTTGAGAATTCTTTAATTTTTTCTGAATCATAAAGTTTATATAATTCTGTAAAACAACAGCATCTAAAAGGCAGAGAAAAACCTATAACAATAAATGTAATAACGCTTTCAGCCGAAGCTTTGGCTATTGTTAATGCATCTATCTCATAGTTTACAATTGATAATATATCATTGTAATGGTTAAGTGGGAGCATTTGTGCAATAAGCTCAATTTTATTTATTAAAAATGATGTTACAGAAATCTTTTCGCATGCCCATAAGAATACGTTTGGTAAAAACCAATATGTAGTAAAGCCACACAATAACAAAAGTATAGAGGTTGCAATAAAATTACCTTTTACTAGTTCAACACTTCTTCCAATCGCTTTAAATGCAGATGTTCCATTTTCGAAAGAAAAAACTTGGAAGGATAAACATAAAAATACCCATATAATTGGTGCTACAAAAATTAAAGGTGGAACAACTAATAGCACAGAAACAAGTAACATTAAAAGAATATATTGAAACAATCTTCTTTGAATAACATCTTTATTCGCTTTAAAGTTGATATCTTTTACTTTTTTCTTGTTTGAAACAGTGTAAAACAATAAATTTAATCCACAAAAAGCTAGTACATAATCATATATTGCTTTTACAAAAATTATAAAAAATGGCAATAAAACTATATAAAAAATAGTGTATAAATGATTTTCAAAAAAAGGAGAGATATTACTTATATTTTCTTTATTTATATTGAAGTAATATGTACAAGTAAAAATTAAAGCTAAACCTATTAATTGACCGAATATTGGAAAAGATAGATATTTAAAACATTGGTCTAAGTATAAAAAATAAGTTTTTGCACTTGAAAAAAATATTGAAAATGCACTTATTATTTTGTTTGATTTTTTCTTTGCCATACTTCCTCTTTTTTGAATTTTATATTAGCATATTTATTATATACGTTATTGAGTTAAGTTTATCATGAGAAGAGAAGAAATAAAAAATTTATTATTATCTTTTACAGCCGAAGATTTTTTTAAGAATGTAGATTTACATATTCATTCAAATGAATCAGATGGGAAAATGTCACCTTATGAAATTGTTGAACAAGCAAAAGCTCAAGGGAAAAAGTATATAGCGATTTGTGACCATAATACGATTGACGCATATTTATCTACGAATATTTTACGTGAAGAGATAGTTATTCCTTCAGTTGAATTTGATTGTTTCTATAAAGGGGTATTAATTCATATATTAGGTTATGGAATAGATATTGATAATAAAGAAATAAAATCATTATTTGCAACATCTCACAATGCTAAAACTCACAACTTTTTTAGATTATTCCATTTAAGAAATCCAAAAGAAGTTATTGAAAAAATAAACAATGCTGGTGGTGTTGCTGTTTTAGCACATCCTTGTTGCTGTTGGTGTTTTAACCTAGATACATTTGTAAAAGGATTAGTTAAAATGGGATTAGAAGGATTAGAAACATATTATCCTTATAATGGACTTAGAGGAATGTTGAAATTCCATTCTAGAGAAACTGTTATCAAAGTTGCAGAACAAAACAACTTAATCAAAACAGGTGGAACAGATTCTCACGGATTAAATTTGCTTTAATCTTTTGTAATTTCTTTTAAATAATTCCTAACACCAGCTGTAATAATTAAATTTGGTTCTTTATCACAAAAATCGTCTAAAACTGTTATTCCAGTTGCCTTGTGGTCTTTTTGGATATATAAAAGCCCAATCATAACATTATTAAGTGGTGAATATTCTTTATTTTGAAATTCTTCAAGTTTTTTATCTACAACACCAAGAGTTTTATAACATTTTGCAAGTTGTAAATAATAATCAAAACATAGGATATTAATACTAACTGCTTTTTCATAACAATCTTTTGCCAAACTTGGATAACCTATTTTTTCATAAGTTCTACCAAGATTAGTATAAAAAGTTGCGGTAGCTTGTTTATTTGGTAATAAATCAATAGCCATTTGAAATTCTTTTATAGCACCAAAATAGTACTTATCTTCAAGGTACATTAAACCTTTGTTATTGTGTCTGTACGCATTGTTCTCCGCTTTAATATTCCAAGATTGGTTATTATGCTTGCAATAACCGACTGGTGCAATTAAAAGTATTAAAAATATAATTAAAAGTTTTTTTAAATACAAACTTCCATTCCTTCTTTTGCAAGAAAACAGTTTTCATTTTTCTTTTTAAAGAAATTTTCTATCATTGTCAACTTCGCATCATTGTATGAAGGGTCAAAATGGAAAAAAGCTAATTTTTTAGCGTTTATAGCGTTTGCAATATCATATGCCATATCAAATGTTGAGTGTCCAAAACCTTGTTTTGGAACAACTGTTGATAAATAATCTTCTGTTGTGTATTGGCTATCGTGGATTAATAAATCTGTATCCTTTGCAAATAATTCTAATTTTTTAGAACCACCAATATAACATTCAGTATCTGTTGCATAAACTATAGACTTATCTTTGTATGCAATTTTAAAGCACATTACACCAAAATTTGGGTGTGAATTTGATTTCATAATAGAAATTACAACCTCATCTTTTTCTGGAGTAATATCGTCTAATTCTGTAACTCGTTTTATAATAGGTCTTTCATTTTTCTTTAAGATAATAACTTCAGTTTCAGAAATATCTGTTATTGAGTAATCTGCTGTTACATCGTATAAGTTTATTGGGAATGATTTGCCAAAAATCAATTCGGATAAAGTCTCATTTAAAGTAGAATCAAAACCACTATAACCAAATAAAGAGAATTGTGTTGTTAAAGAATTCATCGGTTTAAAGAAGTTTAAACCTTGAATATGGTCTTGATGAACGTGGCTTAATAGCATCGTAACGTTCATTGGCTTTCTATCAAAAACATTATCAGCAGAAGAAATATGTTCTTTAAAAATCTTGTCGCCAAGAGGAATTATGCCCGTACCACCATCTAAAATAATTCTATGCGAACCAGCAATTACTTCAACGCAGGCTGTATTACCACCATATTTAAGAAAATCTTTATTTACTACTGGGTAAGAACCTCTAACACCCCAAAACTTTACTTTAAAATCATTCTTTTTCATAATTTCTCTTTATTTCTTTTCTATTGTAATTGTTGTATTCCTATCTCTTTCTTTTCCATAGTAGATAGCACCACCAAAGGTTAATATTTTAGTTTTTGCTTGTAAATCTTTTAGGTTTGTTTCGTTAAAACTAAAATCAAAAACAACTTCATTTAATTTATTTGTAACTTTAACAGTTCTGAAAGAGTTTGGATAGCCTGCTAACGCTGGTGAAGATACGTGGAGTACGTTATCCCTCTTAATTATTTTTGCTGCGTGATAATGACCAGAAAAAATGGCAATTGGCATTTCATGCTTATCTATTATTGCTTTAAATTCATCAGCATTTAAAATTTCATGATTTTTAGAATCATATGGTGGAAGAAGCGGGAAATGTATAAATATTAAAACAGTATCATTTTTTGATTGTTTTAATGTTTCATCAAGCCAAGCTAATTGTTCTTGTGGCAATTTACCATTTGATGAAATACCTTTATTTTTTGCAGCATCTAGTGCAATTACTCTAAACCCTTTTTTCGGTTTAAATGTGTAATAGTGTTTATCAAATGTATTATTTGGATTTTTTTCCTTTAATATTTTTAAAAAATTATCTTTAGAAAGATAACCATCTGTAGTTGTGTCGTGGTTACCTAGAACATAATACCAATTGTATTTTAAAGTGTTTAATTCATCTGTAAGATTTTCTAATGAATCTTTTGTAGGTCTATCGATGCCATCACCAGTAATCATCACAAAATTAACGTCTTTTGTATTGTTTATTTGAGAGATTGCATCTCTTAACAAAGGTCTTGTTTGTGAAAGCAATTTATAGCTAGTATCATTTCTAACTAATGAATAGTGAATATCAGAAAGTTGTATAAATTTTATTGTTCTTGAAAATGACGGTTGGTCACTTAGGAAGAACATAATCGTTACTACAAACAGTATAAATAAACAATCTTTCAATAACTTTTTCATACTCAAATTATATCAGATATTGAAAATATCTCAAAAAATTTGTTTTTAAACTTTAAAACATATAGAATAAAATTTATGAGCAATCAATTAAATTGGAAAAGAATAATATTTTCTTCTTCTATTTTGCTAATAATAGTTTTATTATTAGAAATTTTTGTGCAACCAGCAAATTATATAAATTTAAACCTTTTACGCAAGTTTTTTGAAAAGGTTACTGCATCACAATACATTGCACCAAAACAGCTTTTTATTAATGTATGGAGAATAACAAAAAATACTTACATTGATAAAGATATGAATAACCAAAATTGGACATATTGGAAAATAAGGTATGTAAAAAAAATAAAAACAATAGATGATGTTAATGTCGCTGTAAATTCAATGTTGGCAAGTCTAAATGATTCCTATTCTTCGTTTTTAATGTCAAATTCATACTCTAAAAGGAGAATGAAAATTGATTCTAAAATAACTGGTGTTGGCGTGTTTGTAGAAGAAGTTGGTTCGGAAATTGTTATAAACCAAGTAGTTTATAATTCCTCTGCTGATATGGAAAATATACAAGTTGGTGATGTTATTGTAAGTATCGACGGTAAAAAGGTTAATACAGAAAAACTTGATGAAGTAATAGAAGCTTTAGTTATTGGTGAAAAAGATAGTGTTTCAGTAACTATTAAACGCAATAATGTTTTGATGACAAAGAAACTTACAAGCAAAGATATTCCTATCCAAACAATGAAGTATGAAATTACAGATGACAATATAGGAATAATTACTTTATCAAATATTATGGGACAGAAGGCTGTTCTTGATTTTAGTAGAATTCTTTATCTAACCAATAAAACTAATGGAATAATTATTGATTTAAGAAACAATTATGGCGGACTTGTCATGAATGCTGTACAAATGGCTGGATTTATGATGAATGAAAAAGAAATCGTTCAAATTAAGTCAAGGGCAAATCGTCAACTGAGAATATTTTCAGAAAAAGATAGCATATTTCAAGAAAAGCCTATTGTTGTACTTGTTAATGCTAAAACTGCAAGTGCTGCCGAAATTTTGGCTGGAACATTACAAGTAAATTTAGGGGCTGTTCTAATTGGCGAAAGAACTTATGGCAAAAATGTTATTCAACAAGTAATACCAATGCACAATAGAACTGGTTTAGTTATCACAACTGATAAATATATTCTCCCAAATGGTGAGGATATATATAAAGTTGGTATAAAACCCGATATTTTTGTTGTAAATGAAGGTAAAAAAGACAGACAACTAGAAGAAGCTAAAAAATTAATCAATGAGGTAGTGAAAAATAAAAAATAAGATGTTATAATAAAAAAGCTCTATGCGGGTATTTATTTTGTTCCTACATCTTGATTAATAGGGAAAGATGACTCTAATAACATTGAAGTAGACTTGCCCAGTAGCAAGAAACGGATTTGTTAAGGCACTTACCCACCTGTGGAGCTTTCACAGGTAACAAAATCGTACTTGTATAGGGCTTTTATTTTATCTTTAATAATTTTAACTTCATTTTTATATACATAATTTTTACTAACTTAGGCATTTGTTTTATAATAAATTGGTAAGAGCCATGTCTAAGAAAGGACATATTATGAAAAATACTGTAGTTGTTGGCGCGCAATGGGGAGATGAAGGAAAGGCTAAAATTACAGACCTTTTGGCTGAATATGCTGATGTAATTATTCGCTATCAAGGTGGTTGTAATGCTGGTCATACTGTTGTTGCAAATAATGAAACATATAAATTCCATTTGATTCCGTCTGGTGTTTTGTATGATAACAAGTTTTGCTTTATTTCTGCAGGTACTGTTATTCACCCAGAAACATTTTTAAAAGAAACTCAAGAATTAATTGAGCGTGGTGTAAATCTTTCTTCATTAAAGATTAGCCCTTTAGCGACAATTACTCTTCCATATCATATTGATATTGACGGTATTAGCGAAAATACTTCAGGTAAAAATAAAATTGGTACAACAAAAAAAGGTATTGGACCAACTTATTCGGATAAAATTGGTAGATATGGTTTAAAAATTCAAGATTTATATGATGAAGAAGCACTTAATGCACGTTTAGACGCTATTCTTCCTTTAAAAAATAAAATGCTTGAGAAAGTATTTGGCACAAAAACATATTCTAAAGAAGAAATGCTTGAATATTGTAAAAAATATGCTGAAATTTTCAAACCTTATGTTTGTGATGAATGGGTTGATAAATTATCATCTGCATTAAAAGAAGATAAGAAAATTCTATTTGAGGGTGCTCAAGGTATCATGCTGGATATTGATTATGGTACATATCCATATGTTACAAGCTCTAACCCAATTGGTGGTGGTGCAGCAACTGGTAGTGGTATTGGACCAACTCATATTGAAAATGTAATTGGCGTAACAAAAGCATATATTACAAGAGTTGGTGAAGGTCCATTTGTTACTGAATTATTAGATGAAACTGGTGAAAAAATCAGAACAATTGGTGGCGAATTCGGTACAACAACTGGTAGACCAAGACGTTGTGGCTGGTTTGATGCAGTTTTATCAAGATACTGCGTTTTAGTTGGTGGCTTAACAGAAATGGCTATCACAAAACTTGATGTATTTGATACTTTTGATGAGTTAAAAGTTTGTGTAGCATATAAAGATATTCGTGACGGTAAAATTTATAAAGATTATCCAACAAATATTTATATGCATAAATATTTAGAACCAGTTTATGAAACTTATAAAGGTTGGAAAACTGATATCACAAAAGCAAAAACAATGGATGAACTCCCAGAAAATGCAAAAGCATATTTAAACAAACTACAAGAATTAGTTGGTATCCCGATTAAAATTGTAAGCGTTGGTCCAGATAGAGAACAAACAATTATTTTGGAAAATCCATTTAAATAAACTGTTTAAACATAAAATTAAAAGAGTGCTAAAAAATTAGCACTCTTTTTTTGAACTTTTTTATTTTTAATTCGTTTTATAGAGTGAGAGGGTTCAGAGAACAGAAAACACTGAAAGAACACAAGAACACAGAACAACTTTTGGGAAAACATATCCAAATACTACTTATTTATTCCATAACAGAACTCTCGAGGTGACTTTTAGAAGTCACTTTTTTATTGTGAAATTAACATTTATTCAAATTTTAAAAAAATATTAAAAAAATGTGTTGACTCTAAAATATGTTCTTGTTATGTTTATAGAGAAGTTAGACAAATGCGTCTGTAGCTCAGCAGGTAGAGCACTCCCCTTTTAAGGGATAGGTCGCGCGTTCGAATCGCGCCAGACGCACCATTTTTAAGAGGTTATAAAACCTCTTTTTTTATGTCTAAATTTAGAAGGGTTTATTGCGCGATGAGAACGCAACAAGGTGTAACCTTGTTTTAACGTTCGAGCGGGAGTGAGCAGAGTGCGTAAGGTGGAAACGAGGAGTTTTCACCTGAAGACACGTTTATTGCGAACGACCAAGACAATCGCGCCAGACGCACCATTTTTAAGAGGTTACAAAACCTCTTTTTTTATGTCTAAATTTAGAAGGTTTTATTGTGCGATGAGAACGCAAAAATTTATATGTTTGAATTTTAAATCAGTATATTTAAGTTTAAGGTAAAAATTGTGAAAATTGCCTCAATAAATAATATTCATAATACATATAAACAATCTGATATAAAAAATATAACTTTTTGTCAAAAAGAAGCTATCGAGGATAAAATTGAAATTAATACTTCAAATGACGGCAAGTTTTCTAAAAAAGAAGCTGGTAAAAACTTTGTAAAAGGTATTTTTTCTCCATTGAAAGCTGTTGTTGAGCATCCTTTAATATCACTAGGAACAATTGCTGTTACTGGAGTGGCTTGTTCTTTAGTCCCAGTTATTGCACCAGTAATGTCAATAGGGTTTGGTGCTGTGAGTGTTTTTCAGCTAGGCAAAGGTATTTATAATTCTATTAATGAATACAAAAAAGGGAACTATGATAATTCAGAAAAAGCTTTTGAAAAAATAGGTCAAGGTACTATAGGCACAGCAACTTCGCTTATGTCTGTAAAACGTAATTCTAGAATTGTTGAAGAAGCCTATGCAATGAAAGGATTAGAAAGAACAAAATTATCTTTTAGAGAGCGTACTAAAATAAGTGATAAAGTAAATGATAGAAGTTATTTAAAATCTTTAAAAGTTCTATTTTCAATGTTCACCACAAAAATGGGGAGACGCACTTTTGTAGATCAATTCAAACTTTTTATGGTTAAAGAAAGGGCGAAAGATTTTGTTGCATCCTTAAAACCAGCAAATAAAAAGACAGACATAATAAAAACTTATGATAAAAAAATGTATAGAAGCACCACAGAAGGTAAATGTCGTGCAAAAATGTCTGAAGCTGATATTGAAAAAGAAGTTAAACTTACATTTGATAGAGTTTTTGATGAACTTGGAGTTGAAAAAGAATATAGACCCAAACTTATCATTATAAATATGGATAACGCTGTAGGTGGTTCTTATAGCTCTTCTCAACATTCTCTTTTATACAACACAAATTCGTATCGAAATGGATTAGGGGATATTGATGAAGTTTTAATGCATGAAGGCACGCATTGTAAACGCGCACTTTTAAGAAGTGGTCTATCAAAGACAGAACTAGAAAATACTATTAAATCAATTCTAAGAAGCAAAATTTTAAATGGTGATGTGGAAGAAGTACCTTATGCAAAGAATAATTTTGCTAATAAGACGGTTAAATCTCCTGTTATGAATACAAAAATGCGTTTTGACTTTTTAAAATTAGCAGAACAAAACTTATTTGTTGAAGATAGTTTGATGAATAAAAGTTTATTAGAATATCAACATCAGCATTTTCTTTCTATGACAAAAAGCGGATATGCAAATCCAATAAAATTACATAGTGCAGAAGCAGATGTTCTTTCTTTTCTTGAAAAAATAAAAGGACTTTTAAATAAATATCCAGACTTTGTTGCTCAATATGATAGTTATGATGAAGCGTTGGATGTTCTTTTAAAATATTCAATTTCACAAAATTCAAGGTATAGTTCTTTTGTATCAGCAAAAGTTGGAGAAGGAATAAGATATCCTATTTCATCATCACAGATAGATTTAGCAAAACAGTCTGTAAAAGAATACACTAACACAATAGATGCTAATAGCGTTGTATCTAAATGTTTTGGAAAGTTTGTTGATAAAAAAGCATATAATCAATATCAATATAGTGATGAGGAAGTTTTAGCACAAACTACAGCATTAAAATTTGCGCTTAAAAATTTAACAGATGAACTAACATTAGGGAAAAAGGCGGGAATACTATCTCCAGAGAGAGAATTGTATTTAAATAATCAAATTCAAAAAGCTGTATTATCACTTAAACAAAGAACAAAAGGATTAGATTATTATAAAAACTATACAAGGTTAATCCATAATCCTAATAATTCAACATTAAGAGCATTAGTTGAACAACAAGAGCAAGAACTAGACATTCTAACACAGCAGATAAATGCCTTAAGACCACAATATAAAGAAAAAGTTGTTTCTTATTTTGATAAAATGACAACAATAAGCCCATTAAACATATTTACAATGCTTTCTAATAAAACATCCTCTAAAAATAAAGAATAAAAATTTTTACAGAAAATTTAGAATATATAAGTAATGTTGTTGATATAAGTCATTGCAAAAAAACTTTTATTTAATATGATTTTTTTGAAAAATAGCAATTAGCTTAGAGTTTAAGCGTCTAACTTGCATAAAATTTTGAATTGTTAATTTTGTTAATATATATTGAATATATATGTTATATATATTATATTTTGGGAATTATAATAATATAGTCAATTTTCTTTATTACTTATTTTCCTTCACTCCTTTTCTCCATAACAAGACTGTGGTCGCGATAGCGACCTTTTTTTTGCGTAAAAAAGGAGAACTTTTTAGTTCTCCTTTTAATCTTTTCTATGGTCTTAATCTATCCATTAATCTTGGGAATGGAATTGTTTCTCGTACATGGTGAAGTCCACAAATCCACGCAACAGTTCTTTCAATACCTAAGCCGAAACCAGCGTGAGGAACAGAACCATATTTCCTTAAATCCAAATACCAGTTAAATGTTTCTGGGTTTAGGTCGTGCTCATTGATTTTTGCCATTAACTTATCAATATCTTCTTCTCTTTGACCGCCACCAATAATTTCGCCATAGCCTTCTGGAGCAATCATATCAACGCAAGCTGCTTTGTCGTTTTCTGCTTGTTTGAAATAGAAAGCTTTAACGCTCATTGGATAATGGTGAATCATAACAGGTCTATCAAATTCTTCTGAAATAAGAGTTTCTTCATCACCACCAAAGTCTTCGCCATAAGGTGTATCATTACCTTTTTTGTGTAAGATTTCAATAGCTTCATCGTAAGAAATTCTTGGGAATGGACGTTTAACATTTTCTAATTTTGAGATATCTCTTTCAAGAGTTTCTAAATCAGCTCTATTATTTTCAACGACTTTAGCAACGATATATTCAACAAATTCTTCAGCTAAATCCATATCATCCCAAATATCAGCAAATGCCATTTCTGGTTCAACCATCCAAAACTCTGTTAAGTGACGACGAGTTTTAGATTTTTCAGCTCTAAATGTAGGACCAAAACAATATGCTTTACCAACTGCCATAGCAGCTGCTTCCATATATAATTGACCAGATTGGCTTAAATATGCTTTTTGATCAAAATAATCAGTTTCAAATAATGTTGTTGAACCTTCACAAGCATTTGGCGTGAAAATAGGTGCATCAACAAGAGTAAAACCTTTCATATCAAAGAAATCACGAACTGATTTAATGATAGTATGACGAACATTTAAAATAGCTTTTTGTTTTAAAGAACGTAACCAAAGATGGCGGTGTTCCATCAAAAAGTGCGGACCGTGTTCTTTTGGTGTGATTGGGTAATCGTTAGCAACACTCATAATTTTTACATCAGTTGCGTCTAATTCATAACCAATTTTAGAACGGTCATGTTTTTTAACAGTACCAGTTACGATAACAGAACTTTCTTGAGTAATTTTATCAGCAAGCTCAAAAACTTCTTCTGAAACATTACCTTTAAAAACTACTGCTTGAATTTCTGCCGTACCATCACGAAGTTGTAAAAAGTGAAGTTTACCACTTGAACGTTTGTTGTATAACCAAGCGTGAAGAGTAACCTCTTGACCATCATAATTTTTGATGTCTTCAATCCAAATTTTCTTCATAAAATTAACCCCTCGATAAAAATATCTAGCGGGTTAATTTTAACATATTTAAAATACAAATAAAAGAATTATAAGCTTAAATCTTTAACTAATTTTGGAACTATAGTCTCCCAAGCTTTCTTATTTGGATGTAGGTCCGGAAGCAAATATTCTTTAGAGGTTAAATCAGCATTTATTTCTTTTTCTAAATCGTAAATAATAATTCCTTTTTCTTTAAACTCGTTCCATTCATCAGTCACTGCATAATATTCTTTGTCTTCGTTTCCTGGTTCAGTTTTTATAGGATATTTTACAATTATAAATTTTGCATTTGGATATTTTTTTTGTAGTTCAACTTGAGACTCTAAAATGTGTAGCTTAAATAGGTGGAATTTTTGTTTTAGGCTATTATTAGGATTTTCATATAGATTTTCTAAAAAAATTCTTTTTATCCAATTAAAATTACATAGAAGCAAGAACGGTGATTTATTTTCTATTAACTTACCATCTTTTTCATTATATCCAATATAGATTGGTCTTGAAGAAGAATCCCCCCATTTATCATTAAAAATTCTTTCTGGTTGATAAGGAACATAAACATACAAAATATATGTTGGTGGGATTTTTATTCCTTCATAGAATTTAGGATTTCTCACTTGCCATAATGTATTTGCTGGGCCAAATCCACCAAAGGCTCTGTTATATACTGAATAACCAGTGTAGTCACTTAATATATAATTCAGATTACTTTTATAATCTGGATTAACACCCTCTGCAAAAGAACACCCCAAAAGTAAAACTGATTTATTATCCTTGTTATCTTTTATTATATCTCTACGTTTATTGTCATTAAAATTGGGGGATTCTTTTTCCCATATTTTTTTAAATGGTATCAATCCAAATCGATACTCGAAGTCAACACAAGTAACATCATCTTTATTAAAACCTAGAGAAGCCGCCTTTGTATACCTATAATCACAAATGGCTTCATATGCTTTATATGATGAATATATATCAATAATAAAAAGTAAAGACAATAATAAAATAAAATTAATAGTTATAAGTTTCCAATTTAGTTTAAACATAAAACTCTCCAACAAAAAATGAACATTGTAATAAAATATAAAAAATCAAAAAATTACTCTTTAAAAAATCAACCCGCCAGACATTTTTTCTAGCGGGTTAATTTTAACATATTCTCACTCTAATTTAAACTAAATTTTCTTTAAGAAATCGGCAATATCTTTTTGAGTATCTTCGCAAGCTGCTGCTCTTAATACTCTATTGATAGATTCTGCAGGTGTATCTTCTGTTTCGATATCGTGTTCAATATTACGTGATGAACTCTCATCAATAAAACGTTGAATAGCATCAATAGTTGCTTTTGTATCACCTAAGATATTTTTATATAAACCTAATTTTTTTTCATCTGCCATAGCAAAACTCTCCTTTTCAATTCGTATAAATTATCTATCGGAGAATTAACTTTTAAACTTTAGGTATTCATAAAAACTTTTTATTTTTCTTAACAGTTTACCAAGGATAATCTCTTGATATTTTCCAACCATCTTTTGCAATTAAAGCCGCACAAATATCACCTGTTTTCTTTTTATTGCAAGCATAGCTAACAGATGAATTTTTTATATCTTCTCTTGTCCAATCTGCACCCCAAGGAATAAATTTACCACTAACTTCTGGTGTAATTGGGTGGTACATCCAATAGTTAAACACAAATATATCACGTCCCATTTTGTTTGGTTTCTTATCACCATTTATGTCAACGACAACACCGACTTCAAGTCCCCATTCTGTATTTGAAGGATTTTTAATTGAAATTTTTTGACCGTCATTCAAATAGAACACAGCGCCAAATGATGCGGAATCTTGTGTGTTGTTCAATGCTGTATATTTGAATTCATTGTTTAAATCATCGTTCATAACATTTAAATAAGGTTTGAGATATACATCGTAGAAGTTTCTAGCTGTTAATCCGTCTACTTCCCAAGAAACAATGGGGCCATTATCTGCAATTGCACGATATGTTGTTTGAGATAATGTTGAATGAGTTTTTAATAATTGTGAAACGGTTTGTGCTTTATGCCAATCTGCAAATAGAACAGGAACACATATGGCTGCTACAACACCAATAATAGTCATTGTGATAAGAACTTCTGATAATGTAAATGCCTTCTTTAGTTTCATTCCAACCTCATTCAAATTAAATTATAAAAAGATTATCATATATTTAATAATATGAAGCAAGTTCTTTAAAAAAAATTATGTTTATGCAAAGATTATAATAGCGAGAGCTAAGTATATTTAATTTATGTAGTAATAAAAGGAAAAGACAAAATGGCAAGACAAGTTCCATTAGAAAGAGTAAGAAACTTTGGTATTGCTGCTCACATCGATGCAGGTAAAACAACTACCACAGAACGTATTCTTTTCTACACAGGTAAAACCCATAAACTTGGTGAAACACACGACGGTGCTTCAGTAACTGACTTTATGGAACAAGAAAAAGAACGTGGTATTACAATTCAATCAGCTGCTGTAACAGCTATGTGGAAAAACCACCAATTCAACATCATTGACACACCTGGACACGTTGACTTCACAATCGAAGTAGAACGTTCTTTACGTGTATTAGACGGTGTAGTTGCTGTATTCTGTGCAGTAGGTGGTGTACAATCTCAATCAGAAACAGTTTGGAGACAAGCTAACAGATATGAAGTACCAAGAATGGTATTCGTTAACAAAATGGATAGAACAGGTGCTGATTTCTATAGAGTTGTTGACCAATTAAGAAATAGATTAAATGCAAATGCACATCCAATTCAATTACCAATTGGTGCAGAAGATAAATTTACTGGCTTAATCGATTTATTTGATATGAAAGCTCATATCTACACTAATGACTTAGGTACAGATATTAAAGTTGAAGACATCCCTGCTGATATGGCAGATAAAGCTGCTGAATATAGAGCTGCTTTAGTTGAAGCTATTTCAGAATTTGATGATGACTTAATGATGAAGTTTATGGAAGGTGAAGAACCAACTGTAGATGAATTAAAAGCTGTTTTAAGAAAAGCAGTATGTAACAACCAAATCGTTCCAGTTTGCTGTGGTACAGCATTCAAGAACAAAGGTGTTCAATTATTATTAGATAACGTTGTTGCATTTATGCCATCTCCATTAGATGTTAAAGCTATTGAAGGTGAATTAGAAGATGGAACAAAAGTTGCTAGACATTCTGATGAAAAAGAACCATTCGCAGCATTAGCATTCAAAATTATGACAGACCCATATGTAGGTCGTTTAACATTCTTAAGAGTTTACTCTGGTAAATTAACATCAGGTTCTTATGTATTAAACGCTACAAACGGTAAAAAAGAACGTATCTCAAGATTAGTTCAAATGTATGCTGATCAAAGAAGCGAAATTACAGAAGTATATGCTGGTGACATTTGTGCAGCTGTAGGTCTTAAAGATACTACAACAGGTGATTCATTATGTGATGAAAACGCACCAATTATCCTTGAAAAAATGGAATTCCCAGATCCGGTTATTTCTGTTGCTATTGAACCAAAAACAAAAGCTGACCAAGATAAAATGGGTCTTGCTCTTCAAAAACTTGCTGAAGAAGATCCTTCATTCAGAGTTAAATCTGATGCTGAAACTGGTCAAACAATCATTTCTGGTATGGGTGAGTTACACTTAGATATCATCGTAGACCGTCTATTAAGAGAATTCAAAGTAGACGCTAACGTTGGTAAACCACAAGTAGCATACAGAGAAACAATTCTTGGTAATGCTGATCAAGACTCTAAATTCATCAGACAATCTGGTGGTAAAGGTCAATATGGTCACGTTAAAATTAGAATTTCTCCAGCTGGTGAAAACGAAGGTTTTGTATTCGAAAACAAAATCGTTGGTGGTGCTATTCCGAAAGAATACATCGAGCCTGCTAGAAAAGGTATGGAAGAAGCTCTTGAAGGCGGTATCTTAGCTGGTTACCCAATGATAGACGTTAAGGTTGAACTTTATGATGGTTCATACCACGATGTTGACTCTTCTGAAATGGCGTTCAAGATTGCTGGTTCTATGGCTATTAAAGACGGTTGTAAGAAAGCTAAAGCTTGTATCTTAGAACCAATGATGAAAGTTGAAATCGAAATTCCAGATGAATACACTGGTACAATCATCGGTGACATTTCAAGACGTCGTGGACGTATCGAAGGTCAAGAACCTTTAGGTAACACTGGTAACGTTATTGTTAGAGCAACAGTTCCTCTAGGTAACATGTTCGGTTACGCTACAGACTTACGTTCAAATACTCAAGGTAGAGGTACATTCTCTATGGAATTCTTGAAATATGAACAAGTTCCTTCTAACGTTCAAGAAGAAATCATTTCTAAAGCTGGCGCTAACGCATAGTTTAAAGAATAAGATAAAATTAAAAGAGGTTCGAAATTCGAACCTCTTTTTTTATTTCAAAATAAAAAGGGAGTAATAAAACTCCCATGATGATAAATAGATTCATATATAGCACTTTTAAATTTAAAAGAAATTCAAAATTTTAACCTTTTTAGAAAAATACTTTACGTTTTTATGTACATAGTTTATAATATATGTAAGATTTGAAACAAGACTCTAGTAGTGAAATTCTTTTTTTGAAAAAAAGAATTTCAAGCCAGTCGGTAGACGGTGATACGAAAGGGTGCCTAGCTTCGTTAAATCGGGGAAGTACTGTGCTTAGTTTTTGTTTTTGGTACTTCGTGTGGATAATAATTTGTCATATTTCTATATATCAAATAATTTGAATCCAAATGTATAGTTATGTCTTGCTGAACTTGTTTCAGAATCTTATTGCATTGAAATTTACGTCATAAATTAAAGTTATTAGATTCCGAATCAAGTTCGGAATGACAGAAATAAATAAGCAGAACTAATTAGTTCTGCTTATTTATCGTGCATAAAAACAGAAAGGAACGGTTAACATGATTTAGTTAAAACCATAATTCAAAATTACGTAAAAATGTTATTCAAAAAAGCAAAAAGGAGAAAATAATGATTAAAAGAAAATTATATGATTTAAAAGACAAATTTACAGAAAGAGCAAATACTTTATTCACAAGTATGAAAGAAGATGAAGAAGAATATAAAGATTATAAAATTGATAAAAAAGAGAAAATAAAAGAAAAGATAAGAGGATTAGGAAAAACAAAAGATGATGATGAAGTAGAGGGTGAATTATCACCTTTGTTAGATGATAAAACAAAGAAAAAATATGATATCTCAACAGAAGAGGAAAAAGAAACAAAAATAAACCGCCCAAAAGAAGAAAAAGATTATAGCAAAAGAGCAGATTTACTATATCCAACAATGAAGGATAAAGAAGAAAAGGAGGAAAGAACTGAAGAAAATTTAGATAAAATAGATGTCAAAAAAGAGAAAGAAACCAACCCGAAAAATAAACAAGAAAAATTACAAGAAAGCGATTTGCCTAAGGCAAAAAAAGAAAAACCAGATAAGTTAAATGGTGAATTAACTGGTGGTGCGGCAGATATTAAAAATATGAAATACTCTGATATTAAAAATTCAGCAAATAATGAAAATGATAAAACTTTCTTTTCTGTTTTAGATATTGTCTTTGGTTCAGAAGGAAAATATGTAAATGATGAAGATGATGAAGGTGGTCCTACAAATATGGGAATTACTCAAAATACATATGATGACTATTGTAGAAGACATAAATTACCTAAAAAAGATGTTAAAAATTTAACAAAAAATGAAACTATAAAAGTTTATTACAATGATTACTGGGTAAAATCAGGATTAAACAAAGAAAAAGACCCTATTAAATCATTAATACTATTTGATACAGCAGTATTACACGGAGTTGGTAGAACAAAAGAGTATTACAAAAAATCCAATGGTGATTTGAGAAAAATATTGGAATATAGAAGAAAACATTATACTGACAAAGTTATTGAAAAACCCTCACAAGAAAAGTACTTAAATGGTTGGAATAATAGAGTTGATAAATTGGAGAAAATCCTAAATAGGTATGAAGGTTTGGAATAGTATATTATTCTTCTGTATGAATATTATAAATATTATTCAACAATAAAGCTCTCTGTTTTTTTATATCAGCAATATATGAATAAGCAAGAGTTTCATTTATAGCCCCTTGATGACTGGATACGAATTTGTGGATTACTTTCTCATCGCTATCTACTGATTTCTTCCAGTCTGTTTGGGCTATATCAATAATATTATAATCATCCTTATTTACTATATTTTTGATTTGTTTTAATTGTTTATTAATCTCTATATCCCAGTCCTTTGCATTTTCTACTGCACAATTAGAATACAAATATGGATGAGTCGAATTTATACAATTTTCAAGTTTTATATCAATTGGATGTTTATATTCTTCTTCTTTATTATTTTTTTTTATTATTTCTTTTAATTTTAAATTTTTATCATTTAACGTAATAATTTTTTCGTTTAATATATTGTTTTCTTTAGTCATTTTTATATTTAGGTTATAAGCAGCTACATAATAACCAAAATAGTAACTACAAATTATACTAAACAAAATAAAAATAATTAAAAAAGTCTTTTTCATAAGTCAATTATACTAAATTTAAAAATAATCTTAAAGTAGTAAAAATGGCGATATCGAATTATATATAACAGATGTTTATGACTTTAATGAAGGTGAAGCAAGTAATCCAGTGAGAGTTGGTAGAGATAGACAAGATAAAGGTGAAATAACCCCTTATTTCTATGCATATCGTGTTATAATATCCAAAGATGAAAAAGAGGCGATTTTAAAGGATAAATGATAATGAATAAACAAAATATCATTTCAAATAAAGAAATTTTTGTCTATTTTATTATATCAATGTTTTTATCTATGATAGAAATTTTAATTCCAACTGTAGATATAACGTATAAAGAAAAGATAATATGGTATTTATTAGTTTTTTGTTTTTCTTATATACATATAACTATTTTATTAATCGTAAATTTTATATTTAAGTTTATAGATATTAAAAATAATAAAATTAGAAGAATAATTAAAATAATATTACGCATATTGGCGATAATCTATATTTTATTATTAATATTTATGGTTGATTTCAGTTATATGTTGGCAACTGCTGATTTTGGTCAATAATATATAAATAAAAAGGGAGTAATAAAACTCCCATGATGATAAATAGATTCATATATAGCACTTTTAAGCAGATTGTATATTTTTAATCCTTTTTTAACCACCAAGCTTGGGTATCGGTTCTAACTACGTGAGTAAAACCTAAAATATCATTTTTCATTTCATAGCCAGCTGGCAGTGTATGTGTACCTTTAGACCAATCTAATAAGTTCCAAGTTAATTTAGGTTCACCAGTAATTTCATTATCTACAAACTTTGCATTTTTAGGTAATATTCCAGATGTATTAACAGCGTCGATTTGGTCTTTTGTTAATCTATGGAATAAAACTCTAGCCATATTTATTTTTGGAGGAAATATTTGAACTTTTTCTGGTTGAGTGAATTCAAATGTATCAACTGGAAAACCTTCAAAAACAGTTGATTTAAAACTTGTATTTGCCGGTGTACTTGCAGGTGCACTAGCTGGAGTACTCTTAACTAAAAAGTTTGAATACGCATTGCTACCTAACGTAATGCTCATAATAATTTCTCCTATACTTACATTCCTAAAATATTGTTATTACTTACTATTCCGAATTTGTATTTATAAAAAGTAATTTCAAATTTGATAATTTACTATATTTTGGCAAATGTTAATAAATATTAAGTGCTTGTTTTATTAGCAATACAGCTCTTTTACTACAAATATAGTAAAGAGTTTTGAAACGCATTAAAAAAAGTGTTATAATATAAATGTAGGTAGCCCCGATTAAGGGCAGTCGGTATTAGTCCTAGTCGGGTACAAGTATATTCACCTGAGCGCGTACATTAGCGAAAGGGACATAATGGATAAGATTCAATTCCACAACGACCTGAAAAGGTTAATTGAAATTCTTCCGCCGAAAATTGTAGATGCACTAAAGCCGTACAATTTAGATGATGCCATTGAGTTGGTGCTTGATTTAGGTAGAGTTGGAGAAGTACGTCATTCTGACGGTAAAACACATTATTTGGGCGACGCTTATATACAAGATGAGGACATCGAATATATAACATCTAAAATTCAGCCCTTTACGAACGAC
>JAFTSM010000030.1 GCA_017467305.1 Candidatus Gastranaerophilales bacterium | reverse complement strand
TCTTCACCTCTTATATATATTATACCCAATTTTAGGTATTTATATAGCAAAATTTACTAATATTCTCTAAAATTGTCACCCTGAACTTGTTTCAGGGTCTTGCTAATGGTAAGATTCCGAAACAAGTTCGGAATGACATTTTTCTATATTTCAAGCAAGTTTTGTTGTGATATATATAACTCCATAATTTTTAGCAAAAAATATTATTACGGTTTTTGTTTTTTATAGAGAGAAAAGAAAGGGATATTATGAATATTAGCTTTGGTTCAACATATAGAGTGCCAATTACTCAACCAGGGGTAAACAATGCGAAAAAAGAACGTTTAAGAGAATTAGCTGATGAATATAATGGCTTAATTGGTAGCTCAAAAACAAGTGCATTAAGAGTATCATTACCTAATAAATTAGATAAAGAATTCGAAGATAAATTAAAAAAGATTGGATATAAACAATATCAAAAATATGAAGCTGAAAATTTAGAAGCACATGAAATAGATACATATATAATTTGTTGCCAAAGAGAAAAAGACTATGTGCAAAAAGGCAAACAAAAGAAAGCTAAAGCTAGAGAAAAAGAATTGTATAATTAGTTCAATTTATGAAAATTCTATCTGTACAATTGAAACACATATCCAATATTCCATTTCGTAAAAAAGAAATACCGTATTTTGCACAAATTCTACCCTTTTCTGATATTGATTCTTTGGATTCATTTGTGAAAACTGATACTTTTTTTAAGAAAGAAACATATCCTATTAAAGAACAAATGATTAAAGATATAAAAAGCATAGAAGAAGGCACACTTTTATCACAAGATGTTGATCCTAATGTTCAAGATGAAAATTCTGATACGATACTTTTTCATATGATTTCAGATGGAAATATAGATGCTTTTAAAAAGGTAATGTCTGATAAGGATTTTGTATCTAAAATTGATTTGAGTGTGACTGATAGCTATGGTGAAAATTTACTTTTTTACGCTGCGAATAGTTCAAATGAAAAATTTATTCAATTAATATTTTCAAATCCCGAATTAGTGCAACAAATTGACCCTAATTTTCAATCAAAAGATACAAAAGGCACATTTCCAATGCTTGCTGCTAGTAATGGAAATGCAGAAGTGATTAAAACAATTTTAGACAATGAAGACATTCTTTTCCAAATTAATCCTAATTTACAAATGTCAACTGGGGATACTTTATTACATTTTGCTGGCAATAATGAAAATTCAGAAGTTATTGAAAGTATATTAGCAAAGGAAAGTCTAGTAGAAAAAGTTAATCCAAGAATTACAAACTATCACGGGCAAACAATACTTCATCATTGTGCTGGAAATCAGAATGAAAAAGTTATAGATTGTTTATTAAATTGCAAAACAATAATGGATAAAATTGATTTAAATGCGCAAAATAGAGAATTAGAGTATACATTTATGCACTCTGCTGTTTTAAATAAAAATCCAAAAGTTCTTCAAACAATATTATCAAGAACAGAGTTGTTGCCAAAAATTGACGTAGAAAAGGGCTGTAATTCTATCAATTCTGGAACATTTTTTGATTTAGCTGCGGATTGTGCAGATGAAATCATTTTGTATTCAATAATGCAAAATGAAGAATTAATGAAAAGAATTGAAAAATTGGCGGTTGAAAAAGGAACATTGAGATATCTTCATTTTGCAGCTCATAATTTAAACTATAAAGTTCTTGAACGATTAATTAAAAATTCGATATTAATAGGAGCTGTTAATCCAAATTTGCGTCATAGAAATGGTGGAACTTTATTAGATAATGCTGTTGCAAATTCTGATATTAGGGTTTTAAAGTCAATATTAAATGAGCCTAAATTGGTATCAAAAATAAATCCATATTTGCGTTCAATATATGGGTTTAATGCTTTTGATATGGCAAAAATGGATAAATCTTGTACTAAATTAGAAATGCTAAAAAAATATTGGTCTGAAGAGATAAGTCAAAATTAAGAATTTTGATTATTTGTTAATTTTAATTAAACATCTAAAAAGATTGTTTCAAAAAAAGATATCTTATGCTAATATATAATTATGTTGATTAGAGAAACGGAACCCCGTTTCTTTTTTATTTGTCAGCTGGGTTGTTTAGTAACGAAAGGAAGGTCACAATGAAGAGAGATAAACACCATAAATCTCAATCAAACGATAATGCTCCTTTTGAGTATGTTAATAAACGTGAGTTAATGGAAAAACTAGAACCATTAGTTGATAATACACTAATGCGTTTTGGACTTATTCCAGTTGAAGTTGAATTGGTAAGAGAAAACCATAGATGGTTTTTGAGAATATTTATTTATTCAACTGAAAGAAATGTTAGTCTTGATGATTGCGAAAAAGTATCAAGAAGTTTATCAGACTTTTTAGAAGAATTAATTCCTTTTAAGTATTATTTAGAAGTTAGTACTCCTGGAATTGAAAGAAAGCTTAAATCAGATAAAGAATATTTGATTTTTAGAGGTAAAGACATCAACTTAAAATTACGTGAAGCAGTTGATGAATCTGGCGAAAAGCAATTTGTAGCAAAGATTGTTGATTTTGATGAAAATGAAGGTTTGACAGTTTATGCATACAAAGATAAACAAGATATTTTAATTAAAAAAGAAAATATAATATCAGCAAAATTATATTCGAGTGAAATATAGGAGAAAGCACAATGATTAAAATCGGAACAGCGTTATTCGAAGCTTGTGAAGAACTTGAAAGAGAGAAAGGTATATCTAAAGAAGTTATAATTGCTTCTTTATGTGATGCTATGGTTACTGCTTATAAAAAGCACTTAAAACAAAAAGAAGTTCCAAACGTGGAAGCTATTCTTGATGAACAATCTGGTGAAATTGGTGTATTTAGAACTAAATTAGTAGTTGAAGAAGTTCAAGATGCAGATTTAGAAATCTCATTAGAAGATGCAAAAGAATTAGATGATGAAGTTGAATTAGAAGACGAAGTTAAAATTGAAGTTACTCCAGAAAACTTTGGTCGTATTGCTGCACAAAGTGCAAAACAAGTTATTACACAAAGAATCCGTGAAGCAGAAAGAAAATTAGTTCTTGATGAATTTATGGAAAAGAAAGGTACTTTAACAACAGGTATTATTCAACGTGTTGAAAATAGAAATGTAATTGTTAATATTGGTAAAACAGATGCAATTATGCCACAAAAAGAACAAATTCCAGGTGAATACTATAAGACTGGTAACAGAATTAGAGTATTTGTTCTTAACGTAAAAGAAACATCAAGATTACCACAAGTAATTGTTTCTCATGCACATGCTGAAATTGTAAGAGAATTATTTGAACTAGAAGTTCCAGAAATTGAAGATGGAATTGTTGAAATCAAATCAATTTCTCGTGAAGCTGGTTACAGAACAAAAATTGCTGTAACAAGCAATGACCCAGATGTGGATTCAGTTGGTGCTTGTATTGGACCAAGAGGTAGCAGAATTCAAACAATTATCGGTGAATTAAAAAATGAAAAAATCGATATTGTTAGATATAGCGAAAACCCAGTTGAATACATTGTTAACGCATTATCTCCAGCAAGAATTGTATCTGTTGATATTTTAGCTGATGATGAATACTCAAAAGAAGCATTTGTTATCGTTCCAGATGACCAATTAAGCTTGGCTATTGGACGTGATGGTCAAAACGTAAGACTAGCACACAAATTAACTGGCTGGAAGATAGATATTAAGAGCGAATCTCAAGCTGCAAAAATGGAATATGCTCCACATCACGCACACGACGACTATGAAGAAGAAGTAATTGAAGATGAAGTTGATGAAATTGCAGAAGAAATTCGTGAAGAAGAAGAATATGCTATGGATGAAGAAGATGTAGCAGCATTCGACGGTGACGAAGAAGTTGCTGAAGATTCAGTTGAAGAATAGTCAAAGTAAGATAAAAAGAAGCGACATTTAAAATGTCGCTTCTTTTTATTGAATAATTCCTAATAAATATTTATCTATAACATACTTTGTTTTCTCCCAAAAAACCATTTCTAGACCTTTTTCATTGCAAAGTTGCTCAAAATGCAAGTATAAATCTTTATAATGTGCTGGGAGTGGAGTTTTGTCTAAATCAGTAAAGAGAAGATATTTGTTATCTATCATAAATTCAACTCTTTTTATTCCTATGTCAGACATTAGATTAATAAATTTTGTTATTTCCTCTTTGTTATCGTTGATATGTTCGATAACAATATATTTTACTTGAACTCTATCTCCGTGTTTGCTTTTTGCGTATTTTTTTAGGTTGTTAATGTAATCTTTAAATTTATCGACTCTTTTTATTTTGTAGTATAGTTCTGGAGTTCCACAGTCAAGTGCTGTTATAAAATTTGCTTTATCTAAATCTAATAATTTTTTAACTATTGGTTGGTATGCAATATTGTTGGAAAGAATCCAGAATTCTTTTAATCCTTGTTTTAAAAATTCTTTGACTATTGGTTCAAATTCTTTTAAAACAGAGATGTCACCACCTTGAATAAATGCTATCAAATTTTCTCTATCTAATAAATCTTGTTTATATAGTTCTTTTAGTAAAGGAAGGAAATTATAATATGGACTATTTTCTTTTTTATGAGAAATTGTACCGTGTGAATCCAACATTCTTGCACAATAAATGCAACCACAATTACAGTGTACCCAGTGGCTTACATTCAACATTTGAAATTTTGGTTTGATTATATCGGTTTCTTTTTTCTCTCTTAGGAAGAAACAACCTTTGCAAGGAGAATTTTCTATATCAATTTCGTTTAAATGATTGAAACCATCAATTTTAACTTGTTTGAAAGCATCCCAATTAATTCTTTGCCCACGATATCCTTCATAATATATAGGTCCAATTTGTCCTGTACAGCAAGACATTATCCTATCGTGGAAGCAAGATAGAACGTTGTTTAATTCGTCACAAAAATATTGTTTCATTTTATTCTCTAATTTTGATATAATCCTAATATTGAATTATATGTAATAACTATTGTGTTTGCAAGTTAGTTATTCAGTTAAGTTAGTCCATTGGAGTTGCTTATGAGATATAAGTGTAAGTACATAGATAGTGGTATTTGTTTCTTTTATAAAGCAATCCATTTTTGTTGTAAATCTGCGCATAATGGAATTGGTATGCCATTTCTTTCTGAATATGAAAATTTTAATTTGTCTGAAATCTTAAAAACAAAAGATGAATATAAAAAAGCATTATATGAGGGAAATATTCCTAAAGAATGTCAAGGTTGTGTTTTTGTTCAAGAAACTGAAGAAATAACTAAAGATAATTCAATTTCTGTAGTGGATATAGATTCTTTTACTACTTGTAATAGTAAATGTATGTATTGTGAAGTTCATCAATTAGGTATTCCAGATCATCCAATACTACCAATTTTTGAGACTTTATTTAAACATAAAATTCTTAAAAATGATAAAGAGGGATATATTCAATTTGCTGGTGGTGAACCAACTATAATGAAAGATTTTGAAAAAGTAGTTGAGCTTTGTATAAAAAATGGTATTGAAAATTATATGATACATTCAAATGGTATTAAATTTTCAAAAGCAATAGAAAAATTAATTAAAACTAAAAATGTAAAATTAATAATTTCATTAGATAGTGCTTGTCGTGAAACTTTCAAAAAAGTAAAAAATGTCGATTGTTTTGATAAAGTAGTTGAAAACATGAAAAAATATGCAAAGGTTCAACGACTTGGACAATGTACAGTTCGTTCTAAATATATTATTATTCCTAATGTTAATGATAATTTGGAAGAGATAATTAAGTGGTATGAACTTTCTATAAAAATGGGTATAAAAATGCTTATACTGGATGTTGAAATGGGTTGGTTTAAGAAAAATAACCAAACATTAACTCCAGAATTAATTAGTATTGTTAAAACTATTCAAGAAAGAGCGCAAAAGGATGGTATAGTGCTTGATTATTATGAGTCTTTAAAAGTTTGGTTTAATAATAATCCAGTATAGAAGGAGTTTTTATGCAAATAAAAGATTATCAAGTTTTATTATTAGGTGTTTGTATAGCGCTAGGTACGGTTGTTTCAACTTATATGTTGTCTGGTGCTGTAGTAGAATTTCAGAAGTTGCAGAATCAGTCAATAAGAGTTACTGGTAGTGCTAGTCAAAAAGTAACAGCAGATAGGGCTTCTTGGACTATTAATTTTAGAACTAAGCAAGTACTCTTAAAAGAAGGTTATGCAAAATTAAATTCTGATGCTAAAAAGATTAAAGAATTTTTAGTTAAAAATGGTATTGATGAAAACAATATTGTATTTTCTTCTATAAATAGTTATGAAAACTATAAAAGATTACCGAATGGTCATACCTCAAATGAAGTTGATTCATATACTGTTTACCAAAGTGTTACAGTAAAATCAGATGATATTAATAAATTTACAGAAATGTCTAAAAAAGTTGATGAATTAGTAAATCAAGATATCAATTTAAATGCAGAAAGTGTTCAATATTTTGTTTCTAACCTTGATGATATCAAAGTAAAAATGGTTGGTGAAGCTTCAAAAAATGCGAAATTACGAGCACAGAGTATGGTTGCTGGTACAAATGGAAAAATTGGAGTAATGAATTCCGCAAGAATGGGTGTGTTCCAAATAGTTCCAGTTGATTCTACAGAAGTAAATGATTATGGTATAAATGATACTTCTTCAATAGAAAAGAAAGTTGTAGCAACAGTAACAGCAACGTTTACAGTAAAATAATTTTAAAGAGGGGATTAAGTCCTCTCTTTTTTCGTGATAATATTTTTCTATGATTAGCCGAATTTTTAAATGCTTAATAGGTTTTTTTATACTGTGTTTTATACAATACGTTTGTAATACTTTTGTTAAATTCATAGGTATTCCTTTTCCTGCTCCAATATTGGGCATTGTTGTATTGTTCTTGTTATTGCAATTAAATATTATTAAACGTGAGTGGGTAAAAGATATATGTGAGTTTATTCTTAAATATATGCCTTTGCTCTTTATTCCATTAGCTGTTGGGATAGTCTCATATTATGGAATAATTGAAAAAAATTTAGTTCCTATATTGGTTAATGTTATAGGTACAACTACTTTAACTTTACTTTTAACAGCAATATTTGTTGAAAATGTTATTAAATATGTAAGGTTTCAAAGAATAAGGAAAATTAAAAATGATTAATCTTTGGGGGCTTATATCTACAATTATTGTTTTTGAAATTTGTAAAAAATTAAAGTTACTGAAATTTTTTAGTAAAATACCACCGATGATGATGGCTAGTCTTTTTTTGATTATTGTATTATGCGTTTTCAAAATAGATTATAAATCTTATAATGAATCTTCTTGTTTTTTAACTTTGTTGTTAGGACCTGCAACAGTTGCATTGGCATTACCTTTATCAGATAATGCAACACTTTTAACCAAAAATAAAAGGGCAGTATATTTTGGATTTGTTGTTGCCGTTGTTATAGCGTTAATTACCACAGTTGTTTTAGGGCATATCTTTCATTCTGATTGGAAATTAATAACTTCATTAATACCGAAAACTGTTACAACACCAATTGCTGTAGAAATTTCAAAAGCTATTGGTGGAATACCAGAGCTTACTGCTTGTTTAGTTTGTTTGACTGGTATTTATGGTGCAATGTTTAGTCATAAAATTTTAAAAATATTTAAAATTAAGAGTGATATAGCAACGGGGCTTTCTATTGGTGCAACAAGTCATGTACTTGGAACTTCAACTTGTATTGAAAAGAAAAGAGAAAAACAAGTAGTAATGGCAACTTTGGCATTGATTATAATTGGTATATTAACTACTTTGGTTTGTGTACTATTTTTCTAAATATACTTAATTATAATTCTTCATTAGATATTTATATAAGCTTGTTTCACTTATTAATACTGTTTCTTTTTTCTTATAACTTAATTTATGTAAATAGCTAGTTTGCATAAACCAATCGAATATATCTTGGTCAAAATCTTTATATAGTTCTTTTGCCATTAATTTTGTATTTAAATTTAGTGATATTGGACTATTCTCAAAAATTGTTTTTGCTGTTTTATCATTTTTTATTAACAACTGAAGAAAAAGATGAAAGAAAAAGTAATTTATTGCTGTTTCTTCTTGTTTCCAATATTCAAGTAAAAATATTTTAATTGCTTTAATTAGGTAGTTATTTGTTGTTGAATGAAGAAAATAGTTGCTAATTCCATCCATTTCGCTATTCTTTAATACAAAAAAATCAGACTTTACTATGTGCTTTGGAATTTTCATTGTTAAAAAACAAGTTGCATCAATCCACGTTCCACCATACTTATCTAAAAGACAAACTCTTATAAAGTCAGAAAAATGGCAAGGTAACATTGTTCCATTTTTATACTTTTCCCAAATATAATTTGGAATTTCAACATACTGACTTACATTTTTTTCTGTTATAACATTTGCGGTTGGATAATATTTCTTTATGGTTTTTATGCACATTTCACATATTTCAGGAATTTCATCCTGTAACCACATTGTCCAAATATGATCAGTGTGCAAATTTTCTGCGTCCTGTGCAATTTCTTTTTTCAAAATATCTAAAACATACAAGTACTTTTTTAAATAAAAATCTAAAGAATAAGTTCTAGTAAACTTATTTGTTCTCATCATTTTGTATATAAAATATCTAAAATTCATAATCAACACAAGTTATAAGTTATATTATACAACTTATAGCATGGTTCTATTTATAAATCAATATTTATATACTTATAGATTATGAATAGAGATGTTTTACTTAAAAAATTTGGTAAAAATGTTAAAATTGAGAGAATTAAAAAAGATTTAACTCAAGAACAACTTGCTGAATTAATGGGAGTTTCTCAAAATTATGTTGCAAGCATTGAATGTGGACAAGCAAATATGTCTTTTTTGAAAATATATCAGCTTGCAATTACTTTAAATACCGATATAGTAAACTTGGTAAAAATTGAAGGTTAAAAAAGTTAATATTTGTTTGTATTAAATTTTTCTTAGAGTGATAATTTAACTCGTACACGAAACATTAAAATAGAAGAGAAAAATGGAAATATTTTTTATTGGGATACTAATATTGATTTTTGGTGGAATAGTTTCCTTGTTCTGCCCAGAAAACTGGAAATTAAAGGTTGTTTCTGCGTTTTCTTGTCTGTCATCATTGTTGATTTTGACTACAATTAACTCTTTTACAACAACTGCAATAGAGTTTGAACCTTTTGGTCAGATTATATTCGATTGTGATGTTTTATCAAGATTTTTTATAATAGTAATTTCATTAGTGACGGCACTAGTTTCTATATATGCAAATGGTTATATGAAACCATATTTGAATAAAGGGAAAAAAGTTGCATCACATTGTTTCTTCTTTCCTCTTTTAACAGCAGCAATGCTATTAGTTGTTAGCGTGCAAAATGTTTTTGCTTTTCTTGTAATCTGGGAAATAATGTCACTTGCTTCATTCTTCCTAGTTATATTTGAAGATGATAAAAAAGAAGTTTTAAAAGCTGGTATTAAGTATTTAATTTATATGCACATATCAGTAATCTTTATAATTGCTGCATTTGTGATGATGTCTATTAATGCTAATAGTTATGACTTTGTTGATATACAAGCAATGTTTATACAAAATCCACATTTAAAAGATATTGTATTTTTACTTGCATTTGTTGGGTTTGGAACAAAGGCCGGATTTTTTCCAATGCATAACTGGTTGCCAGATGCACACCCAGCTGCACCAAGTCATGTTTCAGCTGTTATGTCTGCAGTTATGATTAAAACTGGTATTTACGGCATTTTAAGAGTTCTTCAAATTATCGATAAACCAACCCAATTAATTGGCTATACAGTTTTGTTTATATCTGTTATTACTGCTTTATATGGAATAATTTATGCAGTTAATCAAAAAGATATCAAGAAGCTTTTAGCATATTCTTCAGTAGAAAATATTGGACTAATTGGTCTTGGTATGAGTGTTATTATATTTGGTTTAATCTATGATTTATCTCTAATAACAATGCTAGGAACAGTTGGTTGTTTTATGCATATATTAAATCACTCTGTATTTAAGAGTCTTTTGTTTATGGGGGCTGGGAGTGTTTATTTAAAAACTCATACTAAAGATATGGAACAACTTGGTGGCTTAATTAAGAAAATGCCTTATACTGCAATATTCTTTTTGTTTGCAGCTGTTGCAATATGTGCATTTCCACCACTAAATGGTTTTGTTAGTGAATTTATGATTTATTCTGGTTTGTTTTATATGTTGAATATTAATAGTTCAACGTTATTTATTCCAACAATATTAGCAATTGCCTCACTTGCCTTTGTTGGAACTTTAGTAATTTTAGCTATGTCTAAAGTTTACTCAATAACATTTTTAGGTATGCCAAGAAGTGAACATGCTGAAAAAGTTGAGTTTGATGTTGATAAATCAATGTTAATACCAATGGGATGTATGGCTGTTTTAACATTTATCATAGGTGTTGCATCACCATTTATTTGTAGCTTTGTTCCATTAACATCATTTGCGAAATCTCAAGATAATTTCTTTTATGATGTACATTCAATATTGCTAATTCTTTCGTTGATTTCAGTGATTGTATTGGCAATGCTTGTATTTATTGGACTTTTATTCTTCGTGAAAAAATTGTTAACCAAGAAGTCTCAAAACTACGTGACTTGGGGATGTGGTTATGACAAAGGTAATAATCATATTCAATATACAGCATCTTCTTATGCTAGTCCTTTTACTTCAATTTTGACACCATTATTTAAAAAGATATTTGATGTTAAAAAGCCAAAAGGATTGTTCCCAAAAGATGCACATTATAGTTCTGATGTAGAAGACGTTGAAGAAGCATACATTATTAATCCAATTTTAAAATTTGATGAAAAATTCTTGTCAAGATTTGAACGACTTCAAGATGGTAATATTCAACATTACATTTTATATGGATTAATCTTTTTAATTCTTGTATTAGTAGGGGTGGTATTTATAGGATGAATATATTAATTGTTTTAATAAATATAATATTGTTGTTGGTAATGCCATTCATAATGCTCGGTATTATAAAGAAAACAAAAGCATTCTGGGGCGGAAGAAAAGGAGTTTGCCTACTTCAACCTTTGTACGATTTTCTTCGATTATTAAAAAAAGAGCCTGTTTATAGTGAAACTACTTCTTTCATATTTAAGTTAGCACCAGTTATCACATTAGGAACAGCAATTTTTGCCGGTGTTTTTGTGCCAATGGCTGGGGGCTATTCTCTAATTAATATGGAATTTGGATTTATAGTTTTTGCTTATATTTTAGGTTTGGGTAAATTCTTTGCTCTATTGAGTGCTATGGATACTGGTAGCAGTTTCGAAGGTATGGGTGCTTCAAGAGAAGCTTGTTTTACTACTTTGGTTGAACCTGCATTTTTTATAATACTTGCTTCAATCGGTGTTGCAGCTGGCATGTTTAGTTTCCAAAGTTTAAATATGTTCTGGTTAACAAAAGATATTTTAGGTGTTTGTATAGTTGTTTTAGCTGTATTAGCTTTATTAATTATGATGCTTATTGAATGTTCACGAGTTCCAGTTGATGACCCAAATACTCACTTAGAACTAACTATGATACATGAAGTTATGATTTTAGATAATTCTGGTAGTGATTTAGCATTTTTATCTTGGGCTTCTGGTATAAAAATGGTACTAATTTCATCTTTAATTACAACACTTTTAATTCCTTTTGAACTTCCTTATTTGCCTTCATTAGGATTATATATTTTAGTTTTATTATTAATTGCAATGTTAATTGGTACTGTAGAATCAGCAATTGCTAGATTTAGAATGACGCATATTTTTGAGTTTGTTTTCTCTATGACAGCGGTTGCATTAGTTATTCTGGCTCTTGTTACTATAAGGATTTATGGTGGTTAGGTTATGGAAAATGCTTTTATAATATTATTTGGTTTTACAATGTTATATGTTGCTGCAACTAGTAGATTGGCAGCACACGTACAAGTTTTAGTGTTGCAAGGTATTCTTCTATTCTTGATTTGTTTATTAGGAATGAATGAGTTTTCTTTATTGAACTTTTTATTCATTGCCTTTGAAACTTTGTTGATTAAATCAGTGATTATTCCATCTTTTTTGGGTGGTTTGATAAAAAGAACAAAGGAATATCGTGATACAGAAGCTAATATTCACCATTTTTATAGTTTGTTTATTGCAACAGTAATTTTATTTGCTGGATTTTTGGTTTCAAGTATGAATATGCCAGCGATGAAAATGATAAATCCATTATATTTTGGTGTTTCTATTGCTGTTATTATAATTAGTTTGATTTTAATTACTGTAAAACATAAAGTTATTTCCAATGTAATTGATTTTATTACGATGGAAAATGGTATTTTTCTTTTGTCTTTATCAGTAGCAAAAGAAATGCCAATGATAGTGAATTTAGGTGTGCTTCTTGATTTATTTATCGCAGTATTTATTTTAGGTTTACTTGTTAAACATATAAATACAAAGTTTGATGATATGGAAGTATCACACTTGTCAGATTTGAGGGATTGCGAATATGTTGATTAGTTTATTATTAATACTCCCTTTAGTAGAATGTTTGCTTTTATTCTTGTTTAAGCAAGAAAAGTTAAATGGTTTTTTAACTATTGCATATGCATTAATTCATTTTATTGTAACTGGTGCATATTTAATCAACGATGATTTGAAGTTTGCTGGAAAATATTTTCATATAGATAATTCTAATATATTGTTTTTAGCAGTTTTATCTCTGATTTTCTTTGCAGTTTCAATCTACAACAAATCATATATGAAATTTGAAGAAGTTGATGTTAGACGAAAAAGACATTATACATATATGCTATTGATATTTGTAATGGCTATGACTGGTGTAATTATCAGTAATAATTTAGGTCTATCTTGGGTGTTAGTTGAGGCTACAACATTGGCTAGTGCTTATATGATTTATTTTTCTAAGACAAAAACATCAATTGAAGCTGCTTGGAAATATGTATTTATTTGTTCTATTGGTATCGCTTTAGCTTTTGTTGGAATAATTCTTCTTACTATAGCCACTGGCGAACTAAGTTCATTGAATTTTGGTGAACTAATGTTGAATGCAACAACATTTAATCATTTTTGGTTGAAGTTAGCATTTATATTTATATTATTTGGTTTTGGTACAAAAATGGGGCTTGCGCCAGTTCATTTTTGGTTGCCAGATGCACACTCAGAAGCACCATCACCAGCCTCTGCATTATTATCAGCGGCATTATTAAATTCGGCATTTTTTGTTATTTTAAAAGTGTTCAATGTTTTGAATATTGCAGGATGTGATGATTATGCAAGATTAATGATGTTAGTAATGGGCTTTTTGTCATTATTTGTTGCAACAGTATTTATTTATCATATTAATAACTATAAGAGAATGCTTGCGTATTCTTCTATAGAAAATATGGGTATTCTAATTATTGGTACTGCACTAGGTGGTGTTGGTATGTTTGCCGCAATGGTTCATTTGATAGGACATTCGTTAATAAAAGGTGCTTTTTTCCTTACATCTGGAAATATTCTTGAAATATATGGAACAAAGAAAATAAAAAAGGTTAATGCGTTATTGAATGTTGATAAAAAGACTGGTTGGTTGTGGATAGTTTCTCTTCTTGGAATTACTGCGTTCCCACCATCTGTGTTATTTATATCAGAATTTTTAATGATTAAATCAATGTTTATACAAAAGCATTATGTATTAGCATTAATATTTGTTCTTCTTTTGACAATTATTTTGTATGGTTTAGCAAAAGCTGTAATTGGTATGTGTTATGGTGAAATTGCACATGATAAGACAGAAAAACTTCAATTAAAGGCTAAAAAGCTACCTTTGACAATGTATATACCTCAAATGTTATTACTTACCATTGCATTTATTTTAGGTGTGTATATCCCATTACATTTAAGTGAATTAATACAATTAAGCATATTCGGACTGTGAGATAAACTATGAATTGGTTGATTACTGAAAATAAAAAAATAGTTAATATTAATGGAATTCCAGTTTTAAACATTAGTGATTTGAGATTGGAAATTATAAAACTTTCAAAAAGAGTTATTGGTTTCTTTGGTAAAAAAGAAAATGATAATATTCGTTTGTTTGTTGTTTTAGCTGATGATAGTGAAGGTAAATTATACATTTCTTCTACTATTTTTGAAAAAGAAGTAAAAGAATATGAGTCGTTAACTCAAATTATTCCAGCGTTTCACATGTTTGAAAGAGAGTTTTATGAAGAGTTTGGAATAAAACCATTAAATCATCCTTGGTTAAAGCCAGTACGTGACCACAAAACAGAATATAAATTCTTTGAAATGGAAGGGGAAGAAGTTCACCAAGTAGCGGTAGGACCAATTCATGCAGGAGTTATTGAGCCTGGTCATTTTAGATTTATGTGTCACGGTGAAAAGATTTATGATTTAGAAATTCAACTTGGTTGGCAACATAGAGGTGTTGAAGATTTAATGTTATCTCAAGCATCTAACCAGTTAGCAGAATCTATTTGTGGTGACAGTGTTATTGCTCAAAATTTGGCGTATTCAAATGTTATTGAAAGTTTGACTGGTACCGAAGTTACTAATAAAGCTCAACTAATAAGATTAATTGCGTTAGAAATGGAAAGAAGTGCAATCCACATTGGTGATTTGGGTGCAATTGCAGGTGATATTGCGTATTTAATGGGCGCTTCAATTTTTGGTGCAACTAGAACTTTGATTATTAATACAATGCTAGAAATATCTGGTAGCCGTTTTGGTCGTGGTTTGATTACAACAGGTGGTGTTAATTTTGATATTGATAAAGAAATGGCTGATAGAATTCTTTCTGTTATCGCAAAAGTTTCTTCTGATGTTGAAAGAACAACAAAAGTAATGTTAGCTTCACCAACGGTTGCTTCAAGATTAGAAAAAACTGGTGTGGTAAGCGAAGAAAATGCAAGAAGTCTAGGACTTGTTGGTACGGCGGCAAGAGCTTCTGGTGTTAACTTAGATACTCGTTTTGACCATAGAGAAAAATGGTATCAAGACATTGAAAATAGAATGACAAAGGCTGATGGTGATGTTTATTCAAGAACTCGTTTAAGATATAAGGAAATTAAACAATCTTTCCATATTATTAAAAAGTTGTTGGAAAAACTTAAAGAATTTGAACAAGAACAATTAGAAGTTCAAGTAGGTCAAATGCAAGCAAATAGCTTTGTTGTTTCAATGACAGAGGGCTGGCGTGGTGAAGTTGTGCATATTGCTATGACTGACGAAAATGCTAAATTATCAAGATATAAGATAAAAGATGCTTCATTTAATAATTGGTTTGCGCTAGCTATGGCTGTAAGAAATAATGGAATTTCAGATTTCCCATTATGTAATAAGAGCTTTAATCTTTCATATTGTGGAAATGATTTATAAGGAATAAATTATGTTAGATACTTTAAAATTAAGAATATATCAAGGACAACAATTTATAAAAGATATTCCTAATGCTCAAATGAGAGAGCAGTTTAGAGGTTTTCCTATAATAACAGAGGCAGCTGTTGATACTACAATTTGTCCAAGTGGCGCAATATCAAATTCACCATTAGCGATTGATATGGGTAAATGTACTTTTTGCGGTGCTTGCTCTAAAAAGTGTGAAGCAATAAAGTTTTCTAACTATTATAAGTTGGCATCAACTGATAGACAAAAATTGATTATTACAGAAGGAATGTTAGCAGAAGAGTACAATAAAACAGCTTTTGAAGTAAGAAAAGAAATTAAAAAAGTATTTGGAAAATCATTAAAACTAAGACAAGTTTCAGCTGGTGGTTGTAATGGTTGTGAAATGGAATTAAATGCTTGTTCTAACGTAAACTTTGATATGGGCAGATTTGGTATAGATTTTGTAGCTTCACCAAGACACGCAGACGGTATTGTTATTACTGGACCAATATCAGAAAATATGGCTTATGCATTAGAAGATTGTTATAAATCAACACCAGACCCTAAGGTTGTAATTCTTTGTGGTGCTTGTGCAATTTCTGGTGGTGTTTTCCAAAATTCAACAAAATTAAATAGAGAATTTTTAGAAAAATACCCTATAGATTTATATATTCCAGGTTGCCCCGTTCATCCATTAACATTTATTAATGCAATATTAGATTTTATAAAATAGATTAGTAATTTTACATAAATAATGTTATAGGAAAAAGTCATTGCAGCAGATGTTAAATAATTAGTTACTTTTTCTTGTTTGTCTTTGCGAGCGTGGCGTGGCAAACCAGAGTATTAATAAATAATAAAAGACAAAATAAGTGTGATTTGAATGACTAGAAATAATAATTTAATTTTCTTTAGTGAAGTAAACATCACGGCAATTCACTGTTTGAGCGTGAGCGAGTTTGAATTGCTTTTATGCTGAACTTAAGAAAATAATTATTATTGAACG
>JAFTSM010000029.1 GCA_017467305.1 Candidatus Gastranaerophilales bacterium | reverse complement strand
TACGGTGGTATTGACCACGTTCTTGCTCAAAACAAAAACGTTAACGTTCTTGTTCTTGATACTGAAGTTTACTCTAACACAGGTGGCCAAGCTTCTAAATCAACACCTACAGGTGCTGTTGCGAAGTTTGCTACTGGTGGTAAGAAAACTTACAAGAAAAACATGGGCTTAATGAGTATGTCTTATGGTTATGTTTATGTTGCTTCTGTTGCACTTGGTGCTGATAGACAACAAACATTAAAGGCATTCCAAGAAGCTGAAGCTTATGATGGACCATCTATCATCTTCGCTTATGCTCCATGTATTGCACATGGTATTGATATGAGCAAAACTCAAACAGAACAAAAACGTGCAGTAGAAGCTGGTTACTTCCCACTATATAGATATAACCCAGCAAACGAAACACCATTCACTTGGGATGCTAAAGATCCTAAAGAAAGCTTCCAAGACTTTATTAAGTCTGAAGGCAGATATAAGTCATTAGCAAAAACAAACCCAGAACAAGCAGAAGCTTTATATGCACAAGCAGAACAAGATGCTGCTAAACGTATGGCAGTATTTAAAGCTGTTGGTGAATTAATTAAATAGTTAATTCATTAGATATGAAAAGGGAAATACTGAAAAGTATTTCCCTTTTTTATGCAATAAAAGTAATTTCACTACCTGTATTTTTTTTATATTTTTCTAAGAATTTTCCGTAATGTTTTTTACTTAGAACAAAGTCATATGAGCTTTCTGTTCCAAGTTTAAAACCACATACTCCTTTAAAAAATTTTCTTACATCTTTCTCAAAAATAATTGTAGTTACTTCATCTTTATTTTCTTTTTTTGCTTGTTCAACTATAAAAGCAACGAGTGTTTGTTTCGCAAAATTTGTTTTTTTGTCTTCTTGTGCTGTTTCAAGATATTGAATAAATTTTTTGTTGTGTGGTGTTTTGTGTGATATCACATTAATATATCCCAAACATTCACCAGTTTGACTTTCTAAGCTAAAAGTATCATTCTCTTTACCAATAGATTTAGATTGCATTAATCGTTGCATAACCCATACAAATCTGTTTTTATTCCATTTGGGATTATCATTTAATTTTTCAAAATAATCTTTGTCTTCCGTGTTGTTAAGTTCAAAAATTTTGCAACAAGGACTATCTTTGTCAGTTGATGATAACTGGCAAGTTGCGACTAGTTTTTTCCCGAATGATATATTGTTTGTTATTTTCATTTTTCTTTCAGTAGTAAAAAATGAAAATTTTAAATTTTGCTATTATGGTTTCCTCATAATTTGAAAAGATATCATATTCCAAAACATATTTTTGTGTTTTATATATTCAAATCTATTAAATTTGAATAGCTCAATAAGTTCACTTGGTTTTAAAAACCTATTTTTTGAAATTACTAAATATTTATATTCTTTTGTGTTTTTAAGAAAAAGTCTAGATAGGAAAAGAATAAGATTATCGTATAGAAAACTCAGATGATTTTGCTCTCCAAAATCAAGGTGAAGGAACTCACCATTATTTTTGAGTATTCTATATATTTCTCCTAGTGTCTTATTTTTCTCTGGAATGTTTCTCAGTCCAAAGCCCATAACAATATAATTAAAAGAATTTTTTTCAAATGGGAGACTGGTTGCATCAAGTTCCCAATATGTAATATTAGGGTTTTTTCGTCTAGCTATTTTTAACATTTCAGAAGAAAAATCAACCCCTATAACATCGCAGGTAGGTTGAATTTTTTTTATAATTCGTCCTAAATCTCCAGTTCCACAGCATAAATCTAAAACTTTTGAACCGGGTTCTATCTTTAAGCTTTTTATTGCTTCTCTTTTTATAAAGTTATGCAAGCCAAAAGATATGATGTTATTCATAAAATCATATTTGTTAGAAATTCTATTGAATAAATTTTTTATTTTATTTGTCATTTTTTAATTTTAAAAATAGCTTTCTTTACTTTTTGTGCTGTTGTTACTGATAAAGCTGGCATGTGAGCATCTTCTGGATAGAAAATTAGAAAGTTTTGATTAGTTGCCAATATTTTATCAACTCTGCCGTTCAAGAACATAACATCACGTTTTTCATCATATTCTTCTGAAACTGTTGTGTTTTCAATATTGGTATAGCCCATATATTCTTCACCAGTTATTACAACTTGAATATCTATGTATTTTTTGTGTGCTTCAAGTTTTTGTGTTTGTTTTGTTTCGTATTCATCTAAATTAAAAAATACTTCTTCACCTCTAATTTGAATGTTTTTTCCACAAGACATCTCTGTTAAATTATTTGTTTTTAAAAAATCAAATACTAATTTAAAATCTTTGTGTAGTGAAATATATTTTTCTGCGTTAGTTAAATTATCAATAATCATAAGTTAAATCCCCCGTTTCTTTAAATGTAACATAATCTTTTACATTTGTTAAATAAAAAGGCAATTATTTTAGAATAAAAAACTTTATATATATGTAGATAGATTTTGACTTTTTATTTATTCAGGGGATTTGGATGAACGAAGAACAATTAAATGGGGTTTTAGGGACTATTAGTGAACCTGTAAAGAATGCTTATAAACTTACTTCAAGAAAAGAAGTAGAAGAAATTCAACGTATTATTAGAATTTTTAATATTAATGAAGAACAAAAAATCAAGCACAAGATGCTGTCTATTAGAAAATTAGCAGCAATGAAGATTGTGTTTAGTAATAACTAAACAGTCTTTGGATGATAGGCTTGTGGATATGTATATTCTTCGGTGAAACCGACAGTAGTATACATATTTACTGCTGATTCGTTATCAGAATCACAACTAGCATTTAGTTCTTTTAGAGTCCAGCCATTTGTTATTGAAGTAGTTAAAAGGTTATCCACAAGTTGTTTTAAAAGGATTTTTCCAAAACCATAGTTTCTATGTTTTTTTGAAATTGCAACAATTGGAACATTTGCAATTTTTTCGTTTGTAAGGTTGGCAAAACAAAAGCCTACTGGTTTTTTCTTGTATAAAAGAACTTTTGTTATGCTTGGTAAAAATTTGCCATAAACATCATCAGTAATTTTTTCTACTATATCTTTGCAACCTTTTACAGATAGAAATCTGCTATCAAATAAAGCATCAGAAGATTCTTTAAATGCTTGATGAATAACATCTGCTGCATCTTTAAAATATACTGTTTTCCAATTTGTGATTGTATAATCGTGAGGAAGTTTTGGTACATATACTTCTTTTGTTTTGTTTATTGCAGTGATATCAGTTACGTTGTAAACCATCACAGATGTGTTAACAACTTTAAATCCAAATTTTTCTTGGATATCTTGAGTGAATGAACTTTGTTTCCCTAACATTGGATATGTAACAACTTTTTCCTTCATTGTATGTTTATTGATTTCGATAAATTTTTCTAGTAGAAGTTTTCTTTTTGCATTTAGATTTTCATTACCAATACAATGGATAATATTTAACTCTAGAGATTCTGAAATTATTGTTGTATATACAAGAAAACCAGTGGGAATATCATCTTCAAAGAGAATAAGACAATTTAGTAATCCCTCTTCAATACTTTTTATGAAATTAGGATATGCTAATGGCTCAAGTTCAAAATTATAATCATTTGCAGCATTTGTTTTAAAGTCGTTATAGACTCCTGAAAAGATTCTAAAATGTTCTGAACTATAAGGTTCTACTTTGTATATTGTGATATTTGCCATAATGTTTCTCTTTATAGGTCGATTAAGTGTTCCATTTTATCGACTTTTGTATGAATGTATCTTTCATTGTATTTGTTTAGTTCTGTTTTTAGAGCAACCCTGTCTTCAATTTCTAATCCATATCCTTTTAGTGCAACAATTTTTGTTGGATTATTTGTAATTAGTTTTAATTTTGTATAGCCTAAATCTCTTAGAATTTGTGCACCTATGCCATAGTTTCTAAGGTCTGGCTGGAAGCCAAGCGAAATGTTTGCTTCAACTGTGTCTTCGCCTTTCTCTTGTAGGGCGTAAGCTTTTATTTTGTTTACTAATCCTATACCTCTACCTTCGTGCCCACGAATATAGATTAATGCGCCCTTGCCATAATTTTCAATTAATCTTAAAGCTGCTTCTAATTGGTTTTGGCAATCACATCTTTTTGAGTGGAATATGTCACCAGTTAAACATTCAGAGTGAACTCTAACCATTGGAGTTTTGTTTGTTCCGTCGTCTTTAACTATTGCAACTTGGTCTACGCCACCTAGTTCATTAGTGTAACCATAAACAGTAAAATCACCAAAATCAGAAGGGAGTTTTGCTGTAGCTTCACGTTTCATAAACATTTCTTTTTGAAGTCTGTATTCAATAAGTTGAGCTACTGTTACAAATTTTAGGTTGTGTTTTTGTGAAAATTTAACTAAATCATCACGTCTTGCCATAGTTCCATCTGGGTTAACTATTTCACAAATAACAGCTGCTGGAGTTAAACCTGCTAAGCGTGCTAAGTCAACAGAAGCTTCTGTGTGGCCAACTCTTTCAAGCACGCCACCTTCTCTTGCAATAAGAGGGAATATGTGTCCTGGTCTAGATAAATCGCTAGGAACTGCATCATTTGCAATGGCAACTTCAATGGTTTTTGCTCTATCAAATGCGCTTACACCAGTTGAAACACCAAATTTTTTAACTGCATCAATACTTTGAGTAAAGGCAGTGCCTTTGGGATCTGTGTTATTATTTACCATTTCTGATAAACCAAGTTTTTCTGCTTTTTCTCTTGTTAAAGAAAGGCAAACAACACCTTTACATTCAGAAATTAAGAAGTTGATAACTTGAGGAGTTGCGAACTGCGCAGGGATAATAACATCACCTTCGTTTTCTCTATCCTCATCATCTGCAACAATTATTGGTCTTCCTTTTTTAAAGTCCTCAATTGCTTCTTCTATTGTATTGAATTTAATTTCGTTCATTACACAAATCCATTCTCGGCTAGAAAACCGTAACTAATCTTACTTGTATTATCATTTGAATGAAAAATTTTTTCAACATATTTACTGAATAAATCTGTTTCAATATTTACAACTTCACCTTTTTTAAGGTTTGCCAAGTTGACTTCTCTGAGTGTGGTTGGTATTAATTCAACAGAAAAAATATCATTGTCTATTGAAGCAACTGTTAAACTTACTCCGTTAATTGCAATAGAACCTTTGTAAATAACGTATTTTGTAAATTCTTTAGGGAGTTTGAAGAAAAATTCTTTAGAAAATCCATCATCTTTTGAACTAACAAATTCTGCCATACAATCTACGTGACCAGAAACAATATGTCCATCAAGTCTAGAATTAAGAGTCAATGCACGTTCAAGGTTTACTATATCATTTGTTTTTAGGTTTTTATAATTTGTCACCTTTAAAGTTTCATTGGAGGCTTGAACTGTAATATAATCTTTCCCAAAATCTGTGACAGTTTGGCAAGCACCATTAACGCAGATACTTGCACCAAGTCTAACGTCAGAAAGAATTTTATCGCACTCAATTGTTATTTCCATCCCATTAGATGAAAGCTTACAATTTCTAATTTTTCCTTGTTCTTCAATTAATCCTGTAAACATACTGAAAGTGTAGCATAAAAGAACTCTAAAAAAATTAAAGGATATATTATTATTACAAATATTAATTATAGTTTTAATATTCTTGTAAATATGTGTGAAAAATAATACAATATTAGTATTCGGTCTTATATAAAAGGAGTTCCTAATGGCAATAGCATATTTATGTTTAGGGTCTAATATTGGTGACAAAATTGGATATGTTCAACAAGCGGTTAAATTGTTAACTTCTACTGGCTTAGTTACAGTTGTTAGAACTTCGGCTTTATATGAAACTGAACCTTGGGGAAATAAAGATTTAGATTGGTTTGTAAATGGTGTAATTGAGGTAAAGACTAAATTAACACCACGTGAATTGTTAGAGCATTGTAAGAACACTGAACGCAAAATGGGGCGTACAAGTGGCAACTCTGATAAATATGAAGCTAGAATAATTGATATTGATATTTTGTTCTACGGTGATTTAATCGTTGATGAGCCAGATTTAAAAATTCCTCATGAACATTTACACGAAAGAGCTTTTGCGATTGTTCCTTTGTTGGAATTAATTCCCGACTATGAACATCCAAAGTTTAATAAATCACTTTTGGATTTACACGAAGAACTAGAAACATTAGATGACGTATTCTTATATGGAACAAGAGTTGACATATCATAATATAGCAATTATAGGTTGTGGTGCTGCTGGTGGACTTGTGTCTATCCTATTGTCAAAAAATCCAGAACTTAATGTGACCGCATTTGATATTAAAGAACCTTTTTCTACACTTCTTCCTACAGGTGGCGGTAGATGTAATTTAACCTATGATGAAGATGATGTGAGGGAATTTGTTAAAAATTACCCTCGTGGTGAAAAGTTTTTAATGTCTGTTTTTTCTAAGTTTGGACAAAGAAAAACTCGTGAACTTTTCAAAGATTTAGGTGTAAAAACGTATGTTCAACCAGATAAAAGAGTTTTTCCAATTACGGATAGTTCTTCTAAAACAATTCTGACTTTAAAAAGGCACTTAGAAACATCTAATTTTAATTTTAAACAAGAAAAAGTTATAGATGTCTTAAAAAAAGAAAATGATTTTATTATTAAAACTGATAAGTCGGAATATAAATTTGATGCAGTTGTTATTACAACTGGTGGTCGTGGTAATGGTTGTAATCTGGCTAAAAATTTAGGACACAATATTATTGACATAAAGCCTTCTTTGACTGCACTAGATATTAAGGAAAAAGGATTATATTCTTTATCTGGCATGAGTTTTAAAAATGTGGAGGCTCAATTTAAAGTGGGTAAAAAGAAGCAAACTTGCATTGGCGATTTTTTGTTTACTCACAAATCAATATCTGGACCTTGTGTATTTAAGGTGTCAGCACAAACTGCTTATGAATATTTTAATGAACAACATCCATTGGAAATCATATTTAAATTTACAGATTATTCTGTTGAACAAATTGAAGAAGAAATAAAGAAAAATTCCAAAAAGACACTTAAAAATGTATTTTCTAAATTTGCTCCGGAAAGTTTTGTTCTTACTGTTTTGAAAATGAGTAATATTGAACCAGATAAGCAAGCAGCACAATTAAAAAAGACAGAAAAAGAAGCTTTGCTTCAAACACTTACAGCATTTAAATTACACGCTACAAACAGAATAAAAGATTCTGAAATTGTGACTGCTGGTGGTGTAGATTTAAATGAAGTCAATTCTAAAACAATGGAATCGAAACTTGTAAATGGATTATTTTTTGCTGGTGAAGTTTTAAATGTTGACGCATATACGGGTGGCTTTAATCTTCAAAATGCTTGGTCAACTGCTTATGTTGTTTCAACAAATTTTAATTAAAAAAGACGTGTATTACACATCTTCTTTTTTGCTATCTTCTTCTATATTTTCTTGTGATTCATCGTATTCATCATCATCTTCTTCTTTGTCATAATAGTCTTCATAATTTTCAACAAACATTTCATCTGCAACATTATATCTTGCTATTTGTCCGTTTAAATTCGGCATTATAAGTGTATATAGAATTAATGATGTGAGAGTTGTTATTATTCCGGAATAAAAATCTGCATTTGGTACATTTTGAATTATTCCTGCAAATTTTGTTATGAGTGTTACTAAGCTTGAAAGTATGTTTACTATTATGCCAATTAGAATACTGAATAGTAGGAAAACAAAAACTTGGTTACCTTTTCTCATTCTAAATTTCTTTGTTTTGTTAAACGCAAAGAAATAGGAAAAATCTAATGATTTTAAATACATAATACACAAAGGTAGGATGAAAAAGTACATTAAAGAAAATATTGCGGCTATACACAATACAACAGTAGTTATTATAATCAATCCACCTATAACAAACGATTTTTGTTCAAGAAAAGATATTGAACAAAGAAACCCGATGAATGAAATTATTGATATTGGTATTACGTATGCTAATAGACTAAGAATAAAACAACCAAATCCGTATTTTATTCCTTCTGTAAGGATTGTAGGTAATTCTGAAATAGGAGGGAATATATTTTCCAAGTTATGAATTTCGTTATGGCTCGTAACTACGTAGTTCGTTATGGCTCGTAACTACGTAGTATCCCATTTGTATTGCATAAGCGATTATTCCTATAATTGTAGTGCAAACGGCACCAGAAATTGTTTTTGGATTTAAAAGAAAACATAAAAAGGCTAGTAATGATAGTGCCATGACAAAATGTAGTACATTTATTCTGTCATATTTCTTAAATGCATTAAATGTTTGGCTTAAACTTAGTGACATTATCTCTCCTTGTATATAATTCTTATTTTGAATAGTATCTAACACTTACAAAGATAGATTATACATTAATTTTTTGAGTTTTGTAAACTTAGTGATTGAAAAAAAATATGTTTAATATATGATATTATTAGTGGTTTAACACGAAGGCAGTAGAATATAAGGAAAAGCTGTATTCTATAGTTTTCTATTGTAAATAATAAACAATAATATATAGAGAAGGTGACACAATGGGAATCAAAGGAAAAAATGACAGAATGGTAGTTCTTGCTTGTGAAGAATGTAAAAGAAGAAACTACACAACTGTAAAAAACAAAAAAAATAATAAAGAAAGAATGGAATTAAAAAAATATTGTCCATTCTGCCAACAACACACAGCACATAAAGAAACAAAATAGTATATAGATTTATAATGAGCGTCCTTAGTTCAGTTGGTAGAACGTCGGTCTCCAAAACCGGATGTCGAGGGTTCGAGTCCTTCAGGGCGCGAATTATAAAAATAGGATAATAAATGGATAAATTCGTAACATACTTTAAAGGCGTGAAAGCGGAATGGGGTAAAATCACCTGGCCGGAAAGAAAACAAGTAATAGCACAAACTATTATAGTTTTGACTATTGTTATTGCCTTTACTATTTACACTTATGGGCTAGACCTTTTATTCAAAGGTATTTTGAGAGCGCTTAAGTTAGTAGATTAAACGAGTGACTAAAAGATAGGAATTTACACGTAATGACAAAAGATAAAAATGAAGTAGTAGAACATTTAGCTGATATGGAACTAGGGCAAGAAGGCGTAGTTTCTAAAAAGGAAGAAGTTCTTTCTAAAAAAGATAGCGCATTTAAAGAAGCTATTAAAGAAGAAAAAGCTCCACAAAAAAGATGGTATATTGTTCATACATACTCTGGTCATGAAAATAAAGTTAAAGTTAACTTACAAAAACGTATTGAATACATGAACATGGCTGATAAGATCTTCAGAATTGAAGTTCCTCAAAAAACTGTTACCAAGATGAAAGACGGTAAAAAGATTGAGAGAGAAGAAAAAATCTTCCCAGGATATGTTCTTGTTGAGATGATTATGGATGATGATTCTTGGTACTTAGTAAGACATACAGCAGGTGTTACAAAATTTGCTGGTGACGGTAAAAAACCAATTCCTGCTAAAGAAAGTGAAATCAAGAGAATAATCCACAAAACTCAAAATCAAGTTACAAAAGTTGAACTTGACGTTAAAGCTGGCGATAAAGTTAGAATTATCTCTGGTCCATTCTCTGAATTTATTGGTGATATTACAGAAGTTTACCCAGATAAATCTAAACTTAGAGCTATGGTTTCAATCTTTGGTCGTGAAACACCAGTGGAACTAGAATATAAACAAATTCAAAAAATATAGCGGATTTTCCGTAGGGTGAAGTCGAACAAAAGTGAGCAAACCCGAATAATTGAGGGCAATATGAACGGCAACAAGGTGAAGTGAACAACTTGCCCGAGAGTGAGGAAAATCAAAGAAGCGAAATTCTGTACGAGTGAAACTCGGTTAGCGAGTGCGAAGTGATGACAGGCGAAGCCGAAAGAACGACAGCAACGAGCGAAAAGAATTTCAAGACAAGATAACTCAAAACGTAAAATTACAATTACAAAAAAGTGGAAGGAATGAAAATTCCGACTGTACCACGAAAGGAGAAAGAAAATGGCAAAGAAAGTTGTAGGAAAAATTAAACTACAAATTCAAGCAGGTAAAGCTAATCCATCACCACCAGTTGGTCCAGCATTAGGTCAACACGGTGTTAACATCATGGATTTCTGCAAACAGTTCAACGCAAGAACTGAAGCTCAAGCTGGTTATATCATTCCAGTTGTTATCGATGTATATGAAGATAGATCATTCTCATTCGTAACAAAATCACCACCAGCTGCAGTATTAATTAAAAAAGCAATCAATTTACCAAAAGGTAGCGCAGCACCTAATAAAACAAAAGTTGGTCAAATCACAGTTGCTCAACTTGAAGAAATTGCTAAAACAAAAATGGAAGACCTTAACGCAACAACACTTGAAGCTGCTGTTGAAATGATTAAAGGTTCTTGCAGAGCAATGGGTGTTACAGTAGTAGAAGGTTAATCCTAAAACTAAATTGGTTACTATTAATGTGGAAGGAATATAAATTCCGCAATTACCACAAAAGGAGAAAGAAATGTCAAAATTAACAAAAAAACAAAAGAAAATAGCAGAAATGATGGAAGGTTTTAACCAACCAGTTGCTAATGCTATTGATGCTATAACAAAATTACAAGAAGTAGCAAAAGAAGTAAGCAAATTCAATGAGACTGTTGAATGTCATATGGCTTTAGGTATTGATGTAAAACACGCTGATCAACAAGTACGTTCTACAACAGTATTACCTGCAGGTCTTGGTAAAACAGTTAGAGTTTGCGTTATTGCTAAAGGTGTAAAAGCAACAGAAGCTAAAGAAGCTGGTGCTGATGAAGCTGGAGCAGAAGAAGTAATCGATAAAATCGCTGGCGGTTGGTTCGAATTTGATACTTTAATTGCAACTCCAGATTGTATGGGTATGTTAGGTAAATTAGGTCGTGTTTTAGGACCTAAAGGTTTAATGCCAAACCCAAAAACTGGTACAGTAACATTAGATGTTGCAAAAGCAGTTAAAGATGCTAAAGCTGGTAAGGTTGAATTCAGAGCTGATAAACAAGGTATGATTCACGTTCCAATCGGTAAAGTTCAATTTACTTCTGATGATTTATTGAAAAACTACTTTACTTTAGCAGATGCTGTATTAAGAGCAAAACCTTCAACTTCTAAAGGTGTTTACTTAAAATCAGTATATTTAACAACAACAATGGGTCCAAGTATTAAATTGGATAACAAGAACGTTGCTACTGAAGTAAAAGAAAACTTACAATAGTAAGTAAAAATTAAATTTAGAGCAGGTTGGCTCGTCTAACCTGCTCTTTTTAAATAATTAGGGAGTTTTTAATTTTGGCTAGAGTGAAAAAAAGAAAATTTAAAGAAAAGCTGATGTTGTTTGTTTTAATTAATTTATTAAAAACATTTTTCTTTTTTCAAAAATTTGTTACAACTATAAAAACTGTAAACTATCCAGAAGGTCAGTTTATACTTTCTATGTGGCATTGTCATCAATGCGTTGTTTATGCAGTTAAAGATAAAGAAAACTTCCGCGTTTTAATTAGTGCATCTAATGATGGTGAAATAATTGCAGAGGGTGCGTTAAGTCTTGGTATTAAATCAGTTAGAGGTTCTTCAAAAAGACATGGTACAAGCGCTGCTTTAGGTCTAATTGACAATTTAAAAGAAGGTGGTTCTATCGGCATAATGGTCGATGGACCAAAAGGTCCAAAGAGAAAAGTAAAAGATGGTATTATTAATATTGCAAAATTATCTGGTATTCCTATAATTCCTGTATCTTGGCAATCTAAATGTAAGACATTTTTTAAATTTAATACTTGGGATGAATTTCAAATTCCATTTGGACCGTGTAAAACAGTGGCTTTATTTGGTAAGCCTATCTACATTCCTAATGATGCTACAAAAGAAGATATGCAAGAGTGGTGCATAAAGCTTGAAGAAGAAATGAATAAGGTTGAAAAAGATTTAGAAGAAAATTATGAAAGTTATTTAAAACAGTAATTGCTTTTTATAATTTTACATAAATAATGTTATAAGTACGTCTTTGCGAGCGTGGCGTGGCAAACCAGAGTATTAATGAATAATAAAAAACAAAAATAAGTGTGATTTGAATGACTAGAAATAATAATTTAATTTTCTTTAGTGAAGTAAACATCACGGCAATTCACTGTTTGAGCGTGAGCGAGTTTGAATTGCTTTTATGCTGAACTTAAGAAAATAATTATTATTGAACG
>JAFTSM010000028.1 GCA_017467305.1 Candidatus Gastranaerophilales bacterium | reverse complement strand
GAATACAACGTTTTTACCTTTAGCTGCTGCATCTCTAACTACATTGTATGCTGCGTCTAATTTTTCAGAAGTTTTTCTTAAGTCTAATACATAGATACCATTTCTTGCACCATAAATATATGGTTTCATTTTGGGGTTCCATCTTTGTGTTTGGTGACCGAAGTGTACACCTGCGTCAAGTAATTCAATCATAGATGCTACTGACATCTGTTTTTCTCCTTTTTTCTTGTAACCTATGAACTGCTTTCCCATCTTTCTCAAGACTAAGTTGTCATTACTGTTTCGTAATCTAACCTATCGGATTCACAATTCACCAACATAGTAATACAAACATAGTAAAAGTAAAACTTCTTTTTCATTTAGCTTGTAACATTTTGTAAATGCGAAAACTTTTATATTCTGAGGATTGGCAAAAAATAAGTATTATGGGTTTTGTATTCTGTAAGTTAGAAAGGTTTATAACAATGGGAAATGAAATAAATTCTAATAATAAAACATCATTTGTATATGCCGCTTTAGGTGCTACAGTTGGCGCTATTGGTGGTTCTAAAATTGGTTTAAAAAACGCTGAAAAATTTATTTCAAAAAATGTTCTACCAGCTGATGAATTTGTAAAAACACATGTTGAAAAGATGACACAAGTCATAAAAGAAAATTTCCCAGAAGATAAAGTTGCTGAAAAATTAAAAGAACTTCCTGAAATTGCAAAGAAAGAATATGATGTTCTTGTACATAATCATAAAAACATAACCCAAAAAGCTTTTGGTTTAGTCGGAGGTATTCTTCTCGCTGCAACTGGCTATATCGTTTCAACAATGGTAATAAAAAAAGAACAAGGTCCTAAATTATCACGTTCTTCACAAGATATACAAGCTGTATGTGGTTACAATTCAACAACAGCTAAACATGAGGGCAGAAGATATTCTTCTACAACCGCATAACTAATAACTATAATGATATAGAAAAGGACGACATTAGCCAGTTGTCCTTTTTTATTGCTCTTTACATAAATTAAGGTTTAATAATTTTCTTTTATGTTTTTTCTATAATCAAAGAAACATCGTTTATAAGAGGATTTATATATGAAAAAATTTCTAAAAATTATGGGGATTACACTAGGTTCATTAGTTACAATTTTGTATTTGTCATTTTTGTTCATTCTGCCAAATGCTGTAGATTTAAACAAATTCAAACCAGATTTACAAAAAATAGTTAAAGAACAAGCAAATCTTAATTTAGATTTTGATAATGCAAAAATTTCAGTCACTCCACTTTTATCAGCTGGTTTAAAAGCTGATAACTTTAGAATTACACTTCCAGATAATTCTGAACTTTTAAAAGCAGATTCGTTCACTGGTAGAATTTCTCTTCCACATTTGCTTCTTTTAACAGTGAGAGTTTCAACCGCAGAAGTTATAAATCCTTTGATTAATATTGATGTAGTGGATGGTAATGCGTTTAAAGTTATCCAAGCGTACGAAGTAATTCTTAATAACAAAGAAGAAAAAATAGAAGAAACACTTCAAACTGCTGAAAAGCCATTAATAGACCCAGCTTCAATTAAAATTCAAGTTCCATCTGTAAAATTAATAAATTATGCAGCCCTTGTAAACGATTTAAAAACTGGTGATTTTCTAAAACTTAGAGGCGATGAACTTTCAGTTGCATATAATCACGGTGAAAATGTTGCAATTAAAACTATTGCCGAACTATTTCTAAATGAAAATAAAAACATTTCAGCAAACATAGATATTGATACTTTCCTTCCAGCTCTAACTGAATTGGATGAAGAAGATGATAAAGCACAAAGAGTTGAAATTCCTTTTATAAACCCAGTTGCGATGTATAAAGCGTACGATTTAAAGGTAAACATTGATTCAAAAATAAAAGTAAGAAATAAAAATAATAAAATTGTTTCAAAAGGTTATTTGAATGTTGATAATCTAACTATGAATTTAGCTGGTATGCAACTTCCAGAAAGTAAATTCCATTTAACTTCAAAAGGAACAAAAGTTAATTTAGATACTGATTTATTCATCACAAATGAAGAAAAACTATCTATTTTAGGCATGTTAAATTATGGCAAAAAACCAGCTACAGATATTAAAATCACTTCTAACGAAATTCATTTAGAAAATGTTCTAAATTTAATAAAAGCAACTTTAAATTCATTACACATTAAACACGAGCTAGACCCAATTCACGGGGAAGGTTATTTTATTGCTGACACATACGTAAAAACTGATTTCAAAAAATTAAATTCAAATGGTAATATCATAATCAAGGATTGTATTGTTAAAAATATAAAAAATGGGCTACAAATAGCTAAAGTAAATTCTACAATTTCTTTAGATGACAGTATGCTTAAATTTATTGATACATCGGTTATTGTTGCAGATACATTATTTACCGTTGATGGTTCAATTAATCAACAATCAGTTGCAGATATCTCTTTAGCAATGGAAAAAATGCCATTACAAAAGGTATTTACAATGTTTTTACCAGCAGAATTAAATAAAACATACACAGTAAATTCTGGTGATATTAATCTAACAGCTGATATAAAAGGTGAACTTAAAAATGCAGTTGCAACAGCAAAAGCTTCATTATCTAATTTATCACTTACTGATAAAGTTAATAAAATTAGTTATGTTGATAATCTTTTAGTTGCGGATTTCAGTACAGATTTTAAAAAATTCACTGGTGATATTAATAATACAGATTTTAAACTGTTAATGAATGGTGCAACTGTAAAATGTGAAAAATTCAACTTGAATATTGGCGAAAAAGATATTGTTATTTCTCCAGCCAAAATTACAGTTAATAATTCATCAAGTATTGAACTTGGTGGGGATATTAAACAATATGCTAAAAAACCAGTATTCAATTTTGATGTAAATGGAAATGTTGTAACTGCTGATTTGAAACAACTTTTAGGAAAAGACTTAGAAGTATTTATAAAAGAAAAAGGTTCTATTCCATTAGTTGCAAATATTAATGGCGACAGCAAAAAACAAACATTAACTGCTTCAATTGAAGCAAATGCTAATAACTATATCACACCTATCGATTTAGCTAATGTTTTAAATAAAGATACTATTATTCAAACTGTAGTTGATTTTAAAGGTGATAGATTAAAAATAAAAGATACTGGCTTCTTTATCAAATCTATTGAGCAAGACCCTAATAATGCTGAAAAAACAATTACTAAGTTGACAGAAATTGTTGGTGTAGAAGGTACTATCACAAAATTAAATACTTCAAATCCAAACATCAATTTGATAAAAGTAAAAATTCCAAACGATTTGGTTGCTTCTATCGTTGCATTCCCACAATCTAAATTGACTGCAAATGGAAATATGTTTGTATTTGGTGACTTGGTTGCACCTAGAGTTAGAGGCGAATTTGATATTTGGGATATGTCTATTCCAGAACTTATGCTAACAATGGATAAAGCAACTTCTAAATTTGAAAGTAAAGACTTAGATATTGAGATTAAAAACTTGGTTGCAAATGGTTCTGATTTCAATATATTAATTGATGCTGATTTAAACCCATCTCAATACTTTACAATTAAAAATTTAAATTTAATGTCTAATCTAACAAATGCAGATAAGCTTATGGAAGTCTCAGAAGCTGCTATGAAAATAATGCCAGCTTCAACTTCAACAAGCACTACATCACAACCAGCAGATATTCCAGTTTTAATAAAAGATGGAAATATTGATATAAAAGAAATTAAAACTGGTGCAATGACATTGAATAATACAACAAGCAAACTTGCACTTATAAAAAATGTTATATATTTGAATAACCTTATAACATCCGCATTTCAAGGTAAAATTAAAGGTGATGTTTCTATGAACCTTGTTACTAGTGAAATAAAAGCTAATGTAAAAGGTGATAAGTTAGATGTTGAACAAACTTTATTAGAAGCAGCAGCAATGAAAGATACATTAACTGGTACTATGGGTTTTGATGCTAATCTTTCATTAAGAGGTGCTACTTATGAAGAACAAATGAAAACATTAAAAGGTACAGTTAACTTTGATATGAAAGACGGCTCACTTGGACCATTTGGTAAATTAGAAAATTTAATTATGGCAGAAAATATTAGAGAATCTGCTTTCTTCCAATCTACAATTGGTGCTGTATTAAACTCATTACTATCTTTTGATACAACAAAATATAATTCATTAACTGGTCATTTGACTTTTGATAATGGTGTTACACAAATAAATCCTATTGTTTCAACTGGTGATGTAATGGGTATGTACATTTTTGGTGATTTTGATTTATTGAAAAATCAAATTGATATCAAATTAAGAGGTAGATTAGGCTCACAAGTATCAGATTCACTTGGACCATTGGCTTTATTAAACCCAGTTAATTTGGTTAAAGCAACACCTGGTATGAGCATTGTTTTAGGTAAAATGTTTGCTCTATTCTGTGAAGAAGTTACAGCTGATGAAATTGCACAAATTCCATCATTAGGCAAAGAAATTTCTGATAACAATGCAACAAAATTCCAAGTTGTTGTCCGTGGTGATGTTGCAAAACCTTTAACACTTGTTAAATCTTTTAAATGGTTAGCACTTCAATCTGATATTCAAAATGCTCAATCACATGTTAGTATGCTTCCAGAAAATACTGTTCCAGAAATAGATTTGAGTAGATTACAAAATTTAGATAAAGAAGAAATCAAAACTCAAGTAAAAGAACAAGCAAAGAAAAAAGTTGAAGAAGCAATTAATACTAATATTACAGAAGAAGATAAGCAAAAAATAGAACAAACAAAAGAAGCTGCTACAAAAATTAAAAATGCCCTTGATAATAAAGAAGAAACAAAACAACAAATAAAAGAACAAGCAAGCAAATTCAAACAAAATGCACTTCAAAAATTAAGACAACAAGCTTTAGACGCACTAACAGTTCCAACTACAGAAGAAACAACAAATACAATTGAATAATTAAAAAGAGAACTTCGGTTCTCTTTTTTTGACTCAAAACAAAAAAAAATATATACTAAACTTATTAGTTGCGTAGATAATAGAAAGGTTTATTATGCTAGAAATCTGGATGATATATGTAATTATATCGATAATAGCGTTAGTGCTGGAAATTTTTATCCCAACATTATTTTGCATAAATTTTGCATTTGCTGGGATTGTAACAGCTATTGTTTCTGTGTTCTGGGGAACATTTTATCCATTACTATGGTTGTTCTTAATTCTTTCGTGCGTTTCTGTCGTATTCATTAAACCAATACTTCAAAAATTGTTAAAGAAAGAAACAAATGCTGATTTTAATTCACAATATATGGGTAAAGTAGTAAAAACTATTGATGTTGTATCAACAGACAAAGGTGCTGTGACTGTATATGACGAAAGATGGGAAGCAAGAGTTAAAGAAGGTTGTGAAGACATACCTGCTGATTGTGATGTTAAAATTATTGGTAATGATAGTTTAGTATTATATGTAGAAAGAGTATAGGTGTTTTTATGTTTATTTTCATGATGGTTTTATTAGCATTTGTTGTTTTATATTTCATTTCAAGTGTTGTTATTGTCCAACAACAAGAAACAATTATTGTTGAACGTTTAGGACAATACTACCAAACATTAGAGCCAGGACTACATTTTATATTTGCACCAATAGATAAAGCTCGTCCAATGATTAAAATTGATAAAGCTAGAACTTTAGATGGAAGAGCATACACAACACAAGCATATGCGAAGAGAATCGATTTAAGAGAAACAGTTTATGATTTCCCTCGTCAAAACGTAATTACAAAAGATAACGTAACAATTAGTATTAATGCTTTGTTATATTTCCAAATAGTTGATGCTAGAAGAGCATTATATTCAATTGAAAATTTACCAGAAGCTATTGAAAAATTAACTCAAACAAACTTAAGAAACTTAGTTGGTCAGTTAGCATTAGATGAAACTCTTGTTTCTCGTGATATTATTAACGATAAATTAAGAGACATCTTAGATAAAGCTACTGACAAATGGGGCGTTAAAGTTAACCGTGTAGAACTTCAAGATATTGTTCCACCAGCATCAATTCAACAAGCTATGGAAAAAGAAAAGAAAGCGGAACAAGATAGACGTGCTACAATTCTTGAAGCTGAAGGTATTAAAAAATCAGCTATCCTAACTGCTGAAGGTGAAAAAATGGCAGCTATCAATAAGGCAGAAGGTGAAAAACAAGCTGAAATTTTAAGAGCAGAAGGTATTGCACAAGCTCGTATTATTGAAGCAGAAGCAGAAAAAGAAGCTATTGGTAGAATTATTGGCGCTTTAGCTGATAAAGGAAAACCAGACCAATACTTAATTGCTATGAAATACTTAGAAACATTAGGCAATATCACAAAAGGACAAGATAACAAAGTTGTTTATATGCCATATGAAGCAACTGGTATTTTAAGTTCTGTAGACGGTATTAAACAAATGTTTGATAAACAGTAATAAGTTTAAAGATAAAAATTAAAGGAGGAACATTAGTTCCTCCTTTTTATAATGAAAATTATAGATATAAATCATTGCGAAAAAATCTTTGATTTTTGTGGCAATCCAGAACATTAAAATAATGAAATAATAAAAAATAAAATATTCTGCTAGATATTTTTTATTGCTCTTTTTATAGTACCTATAATATTCATTATGTAATCAATTTTTATCTTTTCTATATCCTTTTGAAGTTGAAACATCTCTACCAATAGATTTTATTTTCCCAGTTATACAATGTACACATTTTTCAGCTGAATCATTTAAACATATTTTATTGGGGTATATTTCATAATTTTTTCTGTGTTCTACCCCAGTTATATTTGGCATTACAACATTAGCTCCAGAGTTAAGTGCAATAATTCTACCGTTTGGATTCAAAGTTTCCATTGCAGTTGTTGCAGGAATATTTATGTCTGGAAGAATTATCCTTGTTAACGCCATAACTCTTAATGCG
>JAFTSM010000027.1 GCA_017467305.1 Candidatus Gastranaerophilales bacterium | reverse complement strand
ATTAGATAGCGAAAAAGTTAATGTAAGATGCGATGCAACAAGAGCATTAGGCGAAATCGGTAACCCTAAAGCTGTTGACCATATCATTAAAATGTTAAAAGATGAATGGGTTAACGTTAGAATTTATGCAGTAACTTCTTTAGGTAAACTTAATGATACAAAAGCAGTTCCTTCTTTAATCGAAGTTATGAAAAATGAAAAAGAAAATGACTTAGTTAGAGCTGGTGCAGCTGCTGCATTAGGTGTACTTCGTGACCAAAGAGCTTTATTACCATTAAGAGAATTAATCGTAAAAGCTGAAGAATTAGGTGAATTAGAAGATACAGCTTTAAAATCTTTCAAAAAAATTATGGCTGCTAACTGGAAACCAGTTAACGAAGGTCAAGCTAAAAAAGTAAACGCATAACAACTAAATTAATAGTCGTAAAAAATGCCCTTATATAGGGCATTTTTTATTGTCACTTTTTGACATTACCCCTTGTTTTATTTAAAATTTAATAAGATAGGGGCTCAGATTATTTATGAAAATTAAAGCAGAAAATCTCGTTAAAATTTACAATGATAGAACAGTTGTTAATGACATTTCAATCGAGGTTAATAAAGGTGAGGTTGTTGGTCTTTTAGGTCCAAATGGGGCCGGAAAAACAACAACATTCTATATGGTTGTTGGACTTGTTCGTCCAAACTCTGGAAGAATATATGTTGACGATAAAGATTTAACCTCACTTACAATGGATAAACGTGCAAAACACGGTATCGGATACCTTCCTCAAGAAACTTCTATTTTTAGAAAATTAACTGTAGAAGATAATATTAAACTAGTTTTAGAACTTAACGACAAACTAAACAAAAAAGAGAAAAAAGAAAAGTTAGAAGAACTCCTAGAAGAGTTTAAAATAACAAGATTAAGAGATTCTGCTGCTGTTGCACTATCAGGTGGAGAAAGAAGACGTGTAGAAATTGCACGTGCATTAGCTGCAAGCCCAGATTTTGTTTTATTAGATGAACCATTTGCCGGTATTGACCCCATTGCGATTGGTGAAATCAAAGACAATATTAGAATTTTATCAAATAGAGGTCTAGGTGTATTAATCACAGACCATAATCCAAAAGCAACATTATCTATTACAGATAGAGCTTATGTTATATTTGACGGAAAAATACAACACCAAGGAACAAGAGATGCTATTGCGAATGACCCTATTGTTAAACAATTCTATCTAGGAAAGGATTTCACTCTTTAATGAAATTAAAATTGTTAGATAAATATATATTTAACCAAGTTTTTATCTCTTGTTTTGGGTGCATACTTGTTTTTATGATTGTATGGATAATGCCAGAAATTCTATTAAAAACAGTGCAAAGGGTGATTAATGGTACTTATTCTATAGAAATGGGTATTTCCATTATAGTTTATGAACTACCTAAAGTTCTGAATATAGCACTCCCAGTTGGAATGTTATTAGGAACACTACTTTCTTTTGATAAACTAAGTAAAGATTTTGAAATTACAGTAATGCGTGGTTCTGGCTTCCCATTTTTCAGAATAATAGCATCTGTTATCGTTATGAGCGTCTTTGCAACAGCTTTTACATTTATTGTTGGTTCTAAATTATTACCATATTCTGCTTGTAAACTAAAAGATATAAAAGGAGAGAACAGGTCATCACAGTTTGTTTTCCCTATAAAAAAAGATGATGATTCTATGGATAAAATAGTAATTGTTCCAAACTTTGATAACAACAACATTAGAAAAGTAGTTGTACTAAATTTTTATGATTACACAGAAAAAGGAACAAGCTTACTTTCAAGCATACTAGTTTCTGACTTTGCAAAATATGACCATAATTCTTGGACTTTAAACTCAGCAAAAAAATACTCAATATCAGAAGAAGGGATTTTCAAAGAAATAGGAACTGTTGAAAATTACAAATTACTTGACGGCGAAACTTCTGAAAATGCTTACAAATTAATGAAATATTCTGTTTATAAAGATAGAGAACTTACAAATGCGCAAATTTCAGAATACGTTAAAATGCTAAAACGAGAAAGAATGGATGATGAATATAGATTTATGTTAAACAAATATATTCAAAGGTTTGTTCATTCTTTTTTGTGTATTTTATTTGCAATTGCTGGATGTTTATTAGGATTTTCAAAACCAAGAGAACAAAAATTTGTGGGTATGTTGATTGCCGTGGGCATAATATTTGCATACTACATAACTATCCCATTCTTTGATTTACTGGCAGAAAAAGCAATACTATCACCTTGGGTTACATCAATGATACCACCAGTCTGCATAATTACTTTAATATGCTTATTGAAAAAAATGAAGGATTTATAATGAAAAAAACATTATTATCAATACTTATACTTTTTATATCATTTATTTTTGTGCAAGTTGAGGCAAAAGCTGTATGCCCATATAGAATTGTTCAAGACCCTAAAGGTGTGTATATTGTTGAAGTTAATACAATAAAAGCAAAAGGGAAGTTAGTACCAGTTGTTGTAGAAGAATTAGAAACTAATAGAAGTGTTTTCGATAGATTATCACCAAGATTTGTTATAAACGCTGGCTTTTTTGACCCTAAAAATCAGAAAACAGTATCATATGTGACAATTGATGGACAAGAAGTTTTAAATCCAAATGATAATGAAAGTTTAATTAATAATGAAGTATTAAAACCATACCTAGATAAGATTTTAAATCGTAGTGAATTTAGAGTTTTACAAGATGAAAAAGGTAAATATATCTACGATATTACCCCACACAATGAACCAATAAAAGAAGGATTAACTCTAAAACATTCTATTCAAGCTGGTCCTATGCTCTTCCCAGAATTAAGATTAGAAGAAGAATTTTTTGTTTTAGTTAGAGATGGTGAAATAGTTAGTGAATCAGCTTCTTCACTACACAAATATCCAAGAACAGCCATTGGTATAAGAGAAAACAAAGTTTACTTATTTATTATTACAAAAGAAAACCCTATGACACTTGAAGAAGTGGCAGATTTAACAAGAAAATGGGGAATGGAAAAATCAATGGGATTTGATGGTGGTGGTTCAACATCTTTTGATTCACAAGACCTACATATCTTTTCAGAAAAAGACAATACAGCAAGAAAACTTAAATCTTTCTTAATCCTAAAGTGAATTCAAATAATCTTTTATTGCAATCAATCCCAATTTATAGCTATTTGCTCCAAATCCAGTAATTTGACCAATACAAGCTGGGGCTGTTAATGATATTTTTCTAAAATCTTCCCTTGTATGAATATTAGAAAGATGGATTTCAACTGTTGGAATACAAACACCGAGCAAAGCATCTCTTATTGCAACACTGGTATGCGTATAAGCAGCTGGATTCATGACTATGCCGTCATAAACACCTTTCGCCTGCTGAATTTTATCAACTAACTCACCTTCAATATTAGATTGATAGAAATCTATTTCAATGCCCATATTAACAGCTTCTTTTCTAATAAAATTTTCAATATTCAACAATGTTTGACTACCATACTTATCTGGTTCTCTTGTTCCAAGTAAATTTAAATTTGGACCATTTAAAAATAATATTTTCATATCTAATCCTTATATTCATCAATTAATTTTCGAGTTTGAATTCTAATTTTTTCATCTTCTTCAAGTATTTGTTCTATTGAAGCATTCTCAATAGATTTATAGCTATCAAAAACTTGTTTTGTAATTTTATAAATATCTAGATATTTTATTTTTTTATCTAGAAAAGCAAATACAGCTTCTTCATTTGCTGCATTCATACAAACGGGATACGTTCCACCTAACTTTCCAACTTCAAACGCCAATTTTAAAGAAGGAAATTTTTCATAATCTGGTTCATAAAATTCAAATTTAGATGCTTTAACAAAATCAAAACTTTCAGTTTCTATACCTTCAACTCTATCTGGATACGTTAGAGCATATTGAATTGGAATATGCATACTAGGTATACCAATTTGAGCAATAACACTACCATCTGCAAATTCAACAGCACTATGAATATAACTTTGAGGATGAATTACAACTTTTATATCATCATAAGCAAAATCAAACAAATGATGTGCTTCAATAACTTCTAAACCTTTATTCATTAAGGTAGCTGAATCTACCGTAATCTTTTTACCCATATTCCAACGTGGATGAGCCAAAGCTTCATCAAGATTTGCATTTTCCATTTCTTGCTTTGTAGAATTTCTAAATGGTCCACCAGAAGCTGTTATAACTAAATGTTTAACATTTTTTCCATTATTTATACATTGAAAAATTGCAGAATGTTCGCTATCAACCGGTAAAATTTTAACTCCATTATCTTTTGCTAGCTTCATTACAATATCACCAGCCATAACAAGTGTTTCTTTATTAGCCAACGCAATATCTTTTTTATTTTTAATGGCTTGTATTGTTGGTTTTAAACCAATCTTTCCAGAAACAGCAACCAAAAGCATTTGAACTTCTTTAATATTAGCAATTGAAACAAGACCAACATCACCAAACATTACATCAATATTAGGAAATTTAGACTTTAACTCGCACGCATCTGAATCTTTTTTCACAGAAACATACTTTGGCTGATATTTTTCTATTTGCTTTTCAAACAATTCAAGATTGCTTCCAGCAGAAAGTGCAACAATCTCAAATTTATCAGAAAGTTTATCTATAACTTCTAACGCTTGTGTACCTATTGAACCAGTAGAGCCAAGTATTGCAATCTTTTCTTTCATACTATGCTCTACCATATATATCTTCTAGGCGTTCTATATCATTTTCATCAAGAATATCACCTTGCTGGATTTCTAGAACTTTTAATTGTTCGGTACCATAATTTTGAAGCGAATGAATTTCTTCAATAGCAATATCTATACTTTCACCGGCTTTCAATTTAACAGTTTCTTCACCTTTTAGAATAGTTGCTTCACCTTCTAAAATAATCCAATGTTCACTTCTATGGTGATGTAATTGCACACTTAATTTTGCATTAGGGTTAACTGTAATACATTTAGTTAAAAATCCATTACCATTTTCTAAAACTGTATAATATCCCCAAGGACGATAAACAGTTTTATGAACTTCTCTAGTAACAGTATTTTTACCGTTTAATTTTTTATATATGTTTTTTACACCCTTTTCATTTCTCTTGTCAGAAACAAGAATAGCATCTTCTGTTTCAACGACAATAGTATCTTCTAATCCTAAAGTTGCTGTTAGTTTTGAAGTTGAATAAACCATTGTATTTTTAGAACCCTTATCAATTGTTTTACCAAAGAAATAATTACCATCTTCATCTTTTGGTGAAATTTCATATATTGCATCCCAAGAACCAATATCTTTCCACTCTGTTGTCAAAGGGATAGTAACTAATTTTTTAGTTTTTTCCATTACTGCATAATCAATAGATATATTAGCAATTTGTTCAAAATCAGCTAAATTTATTGAAGGAATAGTATTTGTTATATTTTTATCAATGATATCATTATAAATTTTTGGAGAATATTTTTCTAATTCTTCCCAAAATACTGACGGAGTAAACATGTATATTCCAGAATTTATAAAGAATTTTCCTTTTAAATTTGCTTTTTCCTCCTTCGATGTTGGTTTTTCTACAAAAGAAGAAACTTTAAGTGCAGATTCTTCAATTTCAGAAATCTTGGCATTTTTTCTACATTTTATATAACCAAAATTTTCATTAACTTCATTTGCTTCAGAACCGAAACAAACAATATATCCAGCTTCTGCTAAACGTACACCCTTTTCAATTATTTCAGAAAAATTATCACGTTCTGCTATCAATTGATCAGAAGGAACCGTAAGAATAACTGGCTCTTTTGATGAATAATGAACTTTATCAACTATGTATTTTACTGCCATAGCAATAGCAGGTGCAGTGTTTCTAAAAATAGGTTCAGATAAAACTTTATACTCATATTTTCTACAATATTTTTCTTGCATCTGTTTTAACTGTTCTTTTATCTGAGAAGCATATTTAACACTTGTCGTCGTAATGATATTTTTATCATCAACAAGATTTGAAAGATTTAAAAAAGTCTTTTGAAACAAAGAAAACTCATCATCAAGTTTAAACATTTGTTTAGGGAACATTTCCCTCGACATAGGCCAGAGCCTACTACCCGAACCACCTGCTAAAATAATTGAATATAAAGTTGCCATAACTCTCCCCTATTCAAGAAAATTATACAATAAATAGCTAAAATATTGAAATTGTTAACTTCTTTTCTTATTCATATCTCAGACGTATAATTTTCATGTGAAAAAGTTCAAAACAATAATATCAATGATGTCTGGAACATCTTTAGATTCAATAGATGCTTGTTTATTGAAAATTTTTGATGATTTATCTTTTGAAATCATTGAAAGTTATTCTTTAGAATATCCAACAGAAACAAGAAAAAAACTTCTACAAATTGCAAATAATAATGGAAATATACAAGATGTTTGTTTCTTAAATTTTGTTGTTGGAGAACTTTTTGCCAAAGCAGCAAATAATCTACTTAAAAAATCAAAAAAAGAAGCTAAAGATATAGATTTCATTTCATCACACGGACAAACAATTTTTCATATTCCTTCTGAACTTGAATTAGGTGGAATAAAAACAAAAAGCACTTTGCAAATTGGTGATATTTCTGTTATTTCATACAAAACGGGAATAACGACAGTAGGTGATTTTAGAACAAAAGATATAGCAGCCGGTGGTCAAGGTGCACCTTTAGTTCCTTTTGCAGATAAAATCTTATTTGGAACAGATAAAAATAGACTAATTCAAAATATAGGTGGTATTTCAAATGTAACAGTTTTATCAAAAGAATGTGATATTTTCGCTTTTGATAATGGCGCCGGAAATATGTTAATAGACTATTTCACACAGAAGTTTTTCAATCTACCTTATGATAAGAATGGAGAAATCGCTTCTACAGGTAAAATTGATGATGTCTGGCTCAACAGTTTACTAGAAGAACCATATTATTCAATAACTCCACCCAAAACAACTGGCAGAGAACTTTTTAACAGCAACTACGCAGAGAATATACTAAAAAATGCACCAACAAAAAGAGAAGATATCATCGCAACAATAACCGCTTTAACCGCAAAAACAATTACAGATTCATACAAGAAATTTATATTACCTAAAACATCAATAGATGAAATTGTTTTGGGTGGTGGTGGAGCTTATAATAAAACTCTTATTTCATATATGAAACATTTCATGCCAGAATTAATAATCAAAACACATGAAGATTTCGGAATCCCAAACAAATTAAAAGAAGCTATTGCTTTTGCATACTTAGGCTATTACACAATCAATAAACAAACAAATAACGTCCCTAGCTGTACAGGAGCATTATCGGACGTTATTATGGGTAAAATATCTTATTGAAGAGATTTTCTATACTCTTCTATTTCTTGTGTTCTTAAATCTTCCCAGCAAGCCTTCAAAGCTCTTAAAGTAATCAGAGTTTCTTCATCCTTTAACGTAGCATTAATTATTGCTTGAAGCATATTAGTTAACGTATAAGTAAACTCTTCACTTCCGTCACCACCATGGTCGTGAGATATTTCATGCAATACTGTTGAAAGTACTTTATCGAAACTTTGAGTCATTTCTTCAGAACTAATCCAGAAACCGTCAGCCCTATGCTCACCAGAGAAAACATCAGATTTTTCAAAAATATAAATATTTGGATTTAATTCTTTACCATAATATCTAGGATCAGCCCTTCTTATGCTTGGCTTTAAGCAATTTAAAGTTTCTTTAATTAATGCTATTTTCTTAACTTGAATTTCTGTTGGTTTAACAAGGTGTTGTGGTTTATCTTCATATGCTTTTTCTACAGTTCTTTTCATACCAATAGCTGAGAATTCCGGCTTACATACGGTATGTGTTTTTTCATAAAAATAATCATAACCATTATTATTAAACCCCTTTTGAGAGGCTAAATATCTTGAAGGGAAATCATATTTAATACCTTTCTTTGCAATGCCCGTAATGATAGATTCTAATAACATACTATCTAATGGACTATTTGAAAAATAAGAAACTTTTTCTTTCCAAGAATCTTTAAACATACACAATAATGTACAAAGCTCCTCTTGTGTAGTTTTATCAGACGATACCGCAGCTGAGACTAAATTTTTTAAATTGTCTCTTTGTAGAATCATTCTGTCACGTGAAATATCAAAATCTGATTTTTCATCTGGTTTTTCTTTAAATATCAAAGTATATCCAGGAAGTACATCCCAACCAAGTTCTCTGAAGTTATGGCTATTCATATACTCAAATTTCTGACCAGCAATATAAATTGAGCCTTTTTTGCCTTCACCTAATCGTTTTATAGCAAAAGAGTCATTTTCAAAGTCTAAGTTTTGAAAATCAGTATTTGATGAATGATAAAAATTATTCACAGCAGAACGCAATGAATTTAATAATTCTTCACTATCAGTTTCAAATTCTAAATAGTTTCCTTCAATTGGTTCTGATTTTAAAAGTGAATATGATAAAACATCTTTTTCACAAATATTACTCTTCATTGGTTGAAAACGTACATTCCAATTATCAGAAGCAATATTTACATCTGTTGCACCGTACTCTTTTAACAATTTAAGAACAACAACTTTTAATCCTTCACCATAATTACCAGCAGCCTTTGAGTTATTTCTTTTAGTTGTTTCACCAAGTAAAATAGCTTTCTCTTGAGAATATTGAGATTCACCTTCTATTCTGACCTTGTACTTACCATTTTCTTGTTTTTCAAAAGAGAGTTTTACTCCGTCTAAAGTTTGCCCATGACCATCAAAGAAATTTTGAAGAATATCACGAGAAATTTTATCAGAATTCCATTTTACAGAATCCGCATAATTCATAGATATATTTGTTTCTTGGTCATGCAACTCTGTAAATTCAAGTGGAGTATATTCTGACAATTTTAATTCTGTCTTTTTAGGAATACTAAAAGACCAATTCTCTCCAGATACAAATTCTGGAATATCCAATTTTACCTCTGATGATTTTGCCTTAGGAATGTATGAATATTCATTAAATTTTGTTTTAGGTCTATCACTTCGGATACAAGTATCACGTCCTGTTAATTCTTCAATTGGTCGATTATAATCATAATCAATTTGATATGATGAAACACGAGACATAATTTCAGACTTTTTTGCCCCAATTTCTTGTTCTATATAACCATCATTTAAAGCAGTTATTAATTTTTGCTTACTTTCAAGTTCTGAGGCTAATGCTTTATTTTGTGCTTCTAACTCAGCTCTTTGTGTTTCAAAATAAGTTCTACTATATTCTATTTGAGCATCAATATCTGCTTTTAAACTTTTTTCATATCTATCCGCTTCTTGCTGAGCTGTAACTCTTGCTTGGTGCTTTTGCTGACGAAGATACTCTTCAGATTCTTTTTCTGCTTCAAAACGAGCATCTAACGTGATTTGAAAAGCTTGATTTTTTGCTCTACGAATTATTTCCCTCGCTTCTTCTTGAGCAGCTTTTATCGGATTTAAAGAAAATCCTTTTTTCTTCTTTTGCACTTGTGGAGCTGAAGTTTCAAATGTATCGACAGGGTCAGAAAACCAATCTTCCCCACGAAAAGATATTCTCTTCTGAAGGCTATGTACTTGTATACATTTAACAGAACTAAAACCTAGCTTCATACCTTACCTCCACATAAGTAAATAAAGTATTTTAGCAGGTTAATATTGCCTATTTATAAACTAATATTACAAAACTAAATTCTAAATGATGTTGATAATCTTATGCTTTGATTAATAGCATTCACTTGATTATATTTATTTGTAGCATTTACCTCAAACTCAAAATTTCTATCATTATTTTTAGGTTTAAAAGACAAAGCAAATTCATCTTGCATAGTATTTTGAGTCACATTTCTAATAATTCTTGTTTTAACTGAAATAGAATCTGTTAGTCTTAACTCGGGCATAAAATATAAGCTTGTATCATAATCAATATCATTTGAATATTTACTTTGAGCAAATTGCGCATTGAATTTTAACCTTTTATAAGTATATTCAGCAAAAGCACCACCAGTTGTCCTATTGTTTACAAGTTCTTCATTTGCAAAATAAGCACCACCTAACACAAAACTTCCAACATTTTTAGGTAATGAAATAGAATCAGTAGTTAAAATAGCACCACCAGAATGAGTATGATTATATGAAGCAGAGAAAGAACCAACAGCAAGATTTAATCCATCGCCTTTAAAGGAAACAACCGAACCAGTATTATATTTTGATTCATTTGCCCTAACAAAAAGTACAGATGGACCAGTCGCATCATACAAATATGTTTGTCCAACAGTAGCTTCAACATCTGGAGAAATTTGTGCTGATAAATTAGCAGACATTCCAGGTATAGGCGATCTTTTCTTTGAATTATAAACAAAAGCTTGTGTAAATAATTTAGAGCCGTCCCATATCATATTATCTGCTTTTATTTGTTGTTCAATTTTATACTGATTTTCATTTATGCGTAATTTAAATACTCTATCACTATTTACATCATCTAAAGCAACATCGTTAACATCATCTAATTTAAGTTCAACTGCTTGTTCTTCATATCTTTTTGAAACATCAATTATGGCCTTCTCTTCAAAGTTAACTTCCTCTACCTTTTTTTGTTCAACTTCAGGTACTTCATCATTAATTTCTAAAGTTTCTATATATCGACCTAAATCCATAAAACTTTGCGATTTCACGTCAAGTTTTTCCGTTTTTGCAAAAGACGGACAAGAAATAAGAAAACAAATTAAAATACTAAATATTTTTCTCCTCATACTATAATTTTGAAGTAAAATTAATTGAATTTCAATCGACTAAATAAATAATATTTGACTTTTTTCTTTAATAGTATTTGAATAGATAATTGGAAAAGTAATAATTTATACCTATTTTTTATATATATTATTAAGTTTTATTAAGTTAAGTTTATCATATCTCATTACCAGATATAGCAAAGCTTTAAAGCCAATTACAAAGAATGAATTTCAAAAAAATAATATATATTTTTAAATCAACTAGCAAAAAAATTCCATAACACGGTTTAAAACATATTGCGATATAAATATAAACACGAGGTAAAAATGGCTGAAATTAACAATAATATTCCAAATTTTAGAATTAATAAAATAGATCGTCATACAGTAGAGCCAACTACATTATTTGAAGAATCGCCAGAACCAACAGAACCAACCGAACCTTCTGTCGTTCCAGATCCTGGTGTATTAGGTCGTTCACAGGTAAAACGTGCTAACGGCGGAAATATAGCAAAAACAATTGATGAAACAGTTGCTATTGCAAAAAATACCCCAGCATTGATGTGTTGCTGCGAAGGTATATTCGATACTGTTTATAATGATTTAATTGCACAGGGAAAAAATCCAGATGATGCTTACATGCAAGCATTATTAGCAGAAGAAGAACTTCTAGAAATTTGTCCTCACAACTAATAAATTATTGATTAGTTGATTCGATGATGTTAGTATTTTTTTAATGCTCAGAGTTAATTGTGAGAGAAAAAATGGAAAGAATAAAACCAATCGAAGCTAAAGACAGAATAATTCTGGCTCTTGACGTTGACACTATCGAAGATGTTATTAAATATGTAGATTTACTAAAGGATTACGTAGGCTTTTTCAAAGTCGGTCTTCCTTTGTTTATCTCATGTGGATTTGAAGCAATTGATGTTATTAAACAACACGGTGGACGAGTTTATTTTGATGGTAAATTTCAAGATATTCCTAATACAATTGCAAAAGCTAGTATTAACTTGTTAAAAAGAGGGGTTGATTTTTTCAATATTAGCTCTACCGGTGGTACTAAAATGATTACAAATACAATTGCAGAATGTAACGCATATGCAAAAAAGAATAATATTGAACCACCTATAATATTAGCGGTTACACTTCTATCTAGCTTTGGACAAAAGACATTAACGAACGAACTTGGTGTTGATATTAACATTTCAAACTATGTTTTAAGGCTATCTAAAATTGCAAAAGAAGCAGGTTTAACTGGTGTTGTAGCACCAGATACTGACGCAGCCAAAATAAAAAAAGAACTAGGTGAAGATTTTATAGTTGTATGTCCTGCTGTTAGACCAACTTGGGCTATAGTTAACGACCAAATAAGAATTGTATCTCCTACCGATGCAATTAAAGCTGGTGCTGATTACATCATCGTTGGTAGACCTATCACTCAAGCAGTTGACCCAACAGCAGCAGCAAAATTAATTATTGCAGAAATAGAAGAAGCACTTAAAGAAAATGAGGATTAATAGATGATTATTGGTGTACCAAAAGAAATAAAAACAAAAGAAGACAGAGTTGGACTAACCCCTCAAGGCGTAAGTTCTTTGGTAACACAAAATCATAAAGTAATAATAGAAAAATCAGCTGGGGTTGGTAGTGGATTTTCTGATGAAGAATACACTAATGCTGGTGCAACAATAGTCAATTCACCAGAAAATGTTTATGAACTAGCAGATATCATTGTAAAAGTAAAAGAGCCTCAACCTTCTGAATTTAAATTTATGAAGAAAAATCAAATTCTATTCACATACTTACATCTAGCTGTTGAAAAAGAATTAACAAAAGTTCTATTAGATAAAAAAATTACTAGTATTGCTTATGAAACAATTGAAACAGAAGATAAAAGATTACCGCTTTTAATTCCGATGAGTGAAGTTGCAGGTAAAATGTCTGTACAAATTGCAGCTAACTTATTAGAAAACAGAAACAATGGAGCTGGAATATTACTTGGTGGAATTGCTGGTGTTCCGGCTGGAAAAGTTTTAATTATTGGTGCTGGTAATGTTGGCGTAAATGCTGCAAAAATCGCTGTAGGAATGGGCGCAAATGTTAGCATTATTGATATTGATACAGATAAACTTAGAAAACTTGATGATATGTTTGGTTCAAAAATTAAAACATATGTTTCCAATGAATATAATTTAAAAGAATTAATAAAAGATACTGATGTATTGATTGGGGCTGTACTTATACCAGGTCACAAAGCTCCTTCAATCGTTACAGAAGAAATGGTTAAGAGCATGAAAAAAGGCTCTGTAATTGTTGATGTATCTATAGACCAAGGTGGTATTGTTGAAACTATGGATAGAATTACAACACACGAAAATCCAGCCTTTGAAAAGTATGGGGTACTTCATTATAGTGTTGCAAATATTCCTGGCAGTGTTGCAAGAACTTCAACTATTGCACTAACAAACGAGACTATAAAATATTTAAGCATAATTGTAAACAACCATATATCTGAAGCATTTAAAAAAGATAAAGCTTTAGCAAAAGGTGTAAACACTTTTGACGGAAAACTTACAAACAAAGGTGTTGCAAAATCATTGAATATGGAATATACGGAATTGCCTTCGCTTATAGGTTTTTAGGAATCAAATCACAACACATTTGACAACTATTAAACACTTTAGAAGCATATAAATTCTTTCTAAAACATCTAAATTTTTGAGAATTTATTGCTTCTTTTAGTTTCATATCTTTTAAGCTAGCAACTTTATATGAAAGACAAGGATATATATCCCCTTCTGGTGTAATGTATAAGCTTGTCATAGGAATTTCACAAAGCTTATATAAATCAGTAACTGGTTTATTACCAGCTTTAAAAAAGTTTTTTATTTTTTCAGCATCTCCAATGGGATTAAACCTTGGTGCATATCTAAGTGTTGTTTTTGTTGTTTTGGCAATACTTTCAAGCTCTTTATATACTTCAAGAAAATGTTCTAAATCAAAATATAACTCAACGGGATACTCTTGTTTATAAAATTCTTCTGTAAAAGAATCCCACAATTTTGAGTTTTGTCTTAATGGCTGCTTACGAATAAAAGTCAAAGAAAAGAACTGTGCATTCATTTTAATTGCTTCTTTATAAAGAATTGGTAAATCATCTAAGTTAGACTCTAAAACACAAGTCTTTATATCCAACATTGGTGAAGATTTTCCATCCCTCTTAGAATTAAAAAGCTCAATATTATTAGTAACTTTATCCCATAAACCATTACAATTCCTATTTTTATCGTGGTTTTTACCATAACCATCTAAAGAAACTGAAAGAAGTAATAACTTATTTTTTATAAATGAATTAATTAATTCCTCATTCAATGCCATGCCATTTGATATCAAGGAAACTTTCTTAAATTTTTGAGATGCTTTTTCATATATTTTTATAAAATCTTTTTTAAAGATAACTTCACCAGCTACCAACGATAATAAAGAAAATGGAGGAATTTGGTCAATAATATCAAACCATTGTTCAGTAGTTAACTCATTTTTCTTTCTATCTTCGGTTATGTAACAAAAAGGACAACGAAGATTACAATCATATGTCAATTCTAACAGATAACGCATTGGCATCATTCTGATAGAGCCATCTTTATCAGAATACACGCACTTAGAATACAACCGTCTTACATAATCAAATAAATAACTATAATCTATCTTCATAATCAACCTTAAATAATTGTAATAAAAAAAACTTAAATTGTTAACATTTTGTAATTTTAGCAAAAAAGGAAGGCAATTTTTTCAAAATAATTTTTTTTATATAAATACATAGGGGATTTATATTTTATACATAGGGGAATAAGTTTATGGCAGTTGGAGCTAGAGACAAAATCGATAGAGAATTAGTAAGAAAATATGCTAAGTTAAAAATGGATAATCCAGAAACCACAAAACTTGTTGATTCTCAAAAAATGTTATCAGCAATGAATGACTATGCAGCAATGCAACGTAGCATGATTGATATGAATTCTAAGTTAAAAGACATTTGTTCTAACGTAACTTCAAAATCAGTAGTTTATTTAAAACTAAACTTCAATCCGCCACGTGCAAGAAGATAAAAAGATTGTAAATAATCTGAAATCTAAATAAAGTTTTCTATTAAAATGATTAACTTTTAATTACAATGTAATTATAGGTTAATCATTTTTTAGTGTGGAAAAATCATGAAACATATTATATTAGCATCAACTTCACCAAGAAGACAAGAATTACTTGAAAATTTAGGAATAATATTTGTTCCAGTAGCACCAGAATATGACGAAAATATTTTAAACAAAACTTTTAGTTATGAACTTATTGAAAATGTTGCTACTAAAAAAGGGGAGTCTATTTTAAGTAAATTAAAAACTCCAGCAATAGTAATTAGCGCAGATACTGTTGTTATTAATAATGACTTAATATTAGGCAAACCAAAAAATTTTGATGATGCTTTAAATATGCTTTCTCTATTGAATGGTAAAACTCATAAAGTAGTAACTTCTGTTTGCGTTATAGATACTGACACAAATAAAAAAATCATTAAATCAGAAACAAGTGAAGTTACATTTAACAATTTAACTACAGAAGAACTTAAAAATTATATTTATGAATATGAACCATACGACAAAGCTGGTTCATACGGAATACAAGAGCTTCCAGAAAGTTTTATAAAAGAAATAAAAGGAGAATACGATAACATAGTTGGGCTTCCAACTAAATTGTTAATAAATATGATTAGAGAAATAACTAATCAATAAGTTTATTGTAAAATATACTTAAAGGAGTTAAGAAGGAGATAAAAATGAACGGCGTTCAGCTTGTAAAAGATAAAATTAGAAGCATAAAAGACTTTCCTATTGAGGGAATCATTTTTAGAGATATTACAACTGCAATAAAAGACAAAGATGCTTTAAAAGAAATGATTGACTTCTTAACAGAAAAATTTAAAGACCAAAATATTGATTATGTAGCAGTAGTCGAGTCAAGAGGTTTTATTTTTGGTTCTGCTTTAGCATACAATATTGGTGCTGGCTGTATTTTAATAAGAAAACCAGGTAAATTACCAGCAGAAACTATTTCAGAAGAATATGCTTTAGAATATGGCACAGATAAACTTGAAATTCATAAAGACGCAATTGAAAAAGGTAAAAACGTTATAGTTATTGATGACCTTTTAGCTACTGGCGGAACAGTTTCAGCAGCTTGTAAATTATTAAAAAAAGCTGGCGGAAATGTTAAAGCAGCTGCATTTATTATTGAATTAACAGATTTAAATGGAAGACAAAATTTACCACAAGATGTTGACGTTGTTTCAATGATTTCTTACTAATAATCACGGAAAAACTGAATGGGTGACGAGAATAAACAGTTTGAAGCCAGCCAGCAAAAGCTTCAAAAAGCAAGAAAAGAAGGGCAAGTTGTAAAATCAAAAGATTTTTCAACTGCGCTTGCTATGCTTGTTATGTTTATGGTAATCATCAAGCTTTCCCCCTTTATTTGGGACCAAATTTGTATTTTATTTGTCTACCTATACGATAAAATTCCAGATAAACACATTGCGGATATTGGACACGTTCATTTAGCATATACAGTATTAGTTCCAACTTTATGTATTATTGGACCTATACTTATAATGTCTGCTTTTATCGCAATTCTGGGCGATTTTATTCAAGTTGGTCCACTAGTTACAACAAAACCACTAGAACCAAAACTAGACAAATTAAATCCAACAAAGTATTTTAAAAACCTTATATCTCCCAAAACAGCTTTTGAGCTTGTAAAAAACATTGTAAAAGTTGCATTATTAGGTTTCATTGGTTGGATGGTATATAATGACCATTTAGAATCAATTCTTGCTTTAGCTAGTATTGAAAATAGTTTTGCAATATTGAATGAATTTGGTTCATTGGTAATAGATTTCGTTATGAAAGCTGGTCTTGCCTTTTTAATCATTGCCGCTGCAGACTATGGTATGGTTCGTTGGAAATTTTTACAAGACCAAAAAATGTCCTTTAAAGAAGTAAAAGATGAATATAAAAACTCAGAAGGCGACCCTCACGTTAAAGCAGCACTAAGACAACGCCGTCAACAAATGCTTCAACAAAAAATGATGGATTCAGTTCCAGATTCGGATTTTGTTGTATCAAATCCAACACACATTGCTTGTGCATTAAAATATGATGCTCAAAAAATGGAATCACCACAGCTATTAGCAAAAGGGACAGAATTATTTGCAAAAAAAATTATTGCAATTGCTAAAGAACACTCAATACCTGTAATTGAAAACCCACCTGTAGCAAGAGCTGTATTTAGGTTAGTAGAAGTTAATGCATCTATACCACCTGAACTATATAAAGCTATAGCAGAAATACTAATTTTTGTATATAATTTGCGAAATAGTAAAAAAGGTAGTAATATATAATATAAAAGACTAGTAGATTACAAAGATGCACGCAAAGATAAAAGATTACATCGAGATAATTGAAAAGGTAGCAAGGGTAGAGCATAAACGTATTCCAACACATATGGTGGATTACGATGAACTTGTTAGTATTGGTATCATTGCCATTCAAGTAATGATAAAAGATAAAACAGAGGAAGAATTAACACGATATAACAATGCTTATATCGCTACTGCTGTTAGATGGGCAATAAGAAATGAACTCAGAAACAGATATAAATGGTATTCTCTAAAACATACAAATGTTGAAGACCAAGAAAATGGTTCTGGCGAAGATGGTTCAGATAATTCAATTACACCTGGAAAAGTTAGAGAAGCAATCTATGAAACAATTCTTTCTATTGATAGTTTAGCGGCAGCAGCTTCTGATAACGACTCACCTTTTGATTTCATCAAAGACCCTTCAGCTCTTCCAGATGAAAAAGCTGAAATTTCAGAACTTGGTAAAGTTATAAGAGAAGCTATTGCAAAACTTCCTCAAAAAGAAAGAACTATCATAGAATATAGATTCTACCGTAATATGCAAGTTAAAGAAATTGCAGAAAGAATAGGATTATCCTCATCTAGAATTACAAGAATTATTCAAGGCTCATTAAATACGGTCAGAGAATACTTGAACAAAAAAGAACATTATGATTATTAAAAAAGGAACTCATTGAGTTCCTTTTTATCATTCTATTTTAAACCTCAAATAATGAATATAATCTTGTTCTAATTTCTTCAGTATCTAATTCTGCTTCAATTTCATTAATTTCTAATGCTTTTTGATAACTTTTAGCAGCATCAATACTTTTGCCCAATTCTTGAAGCACTCTACCTAAGTTAAAATGAGCCATTACATAATCTGGTTTTATATCGATAGCTTTTTCAAAAAGGCCCTTAGCCTCTTTTAGGTTTCTAATACCGTCTAAATATATAACACCTAAATTATTATAGGCTGTATAATACTCTGGATTAATACCTATAGCTTTATGATAAGCAATAATTGCTTCTTCTAAATAATCTTTTTGCCATAACGCCATTGCACATTTATTATATGAAACTGCGTTTTTAGGATTTAACTTAATAGCCTCGCAATAAGCTTTTATTGCACTATCAATATCTTCTGTAGATGAATAGATATCTCCTAACTCAAGATAAATATCATCGTTATCTTCATCAAGAATAAGTGCTGATTTTAACAAATCTAGTGCACTATCAACATCATCAAATACATTATGATATAAAGAAGCAAGAGCTTGACACACAATAGCAGTCCATTCAGCATCTGGATTTTTATTTATTGCTATTTTATAGTGTTCAACTGCATCTTCAAATTGTTCTGCTTTTACTAAAGCATATGCTAAAGCATTATGATAAAACGGATTTTGTTCATCTTTATCTAAAGCTAACTTAAATGCATTTATAGAATTAATTACATCATCTTTTTTCATATAGAGATGACCTAATTCATAGTAAATATTTGCATTATTTTCTTCTAATGAAAGAAGTTTAGTGTAGCAATCAATTGCTGTATTTATTTCATCTTCAAAATATACTTGAGTAATTGTTGCAACCTTAAACAACAATTCTTTATTCATTGGATTTGTTTCTAAAGCTTTTATATATGATTTTCTTGCTGTTATTGGGTCTTCTTCTTGAACGTTTAAATCACCTATTTTTTGATAATAAAGTTCATTCATACCAGTAGAACTAGCAGCGATATCATAAGCTTTTACTGCCATAGAATAATTTTTAGTTTTTTCTAATAACTTACCCACAGTATCATAAAACATTAAAGATACAGTCTTTGATAAGTTCTTATAAATCATTTTTACAGATGGATAATCCAACGCAATACTCAAACCACCAGATAACATATAATACAATGACTGAGACATATCTTTTGCATTAACATTTGTTTGTTGCATTTTATCTAAATACATTGAAGCAAGAGATAATCTTGAACGTGCAGCCTTTATTGGATTTAATTTAATAGCTTCTTTCAATTCTTTTTCAGCGCCATCAAAATCTTTAGCCATTTCTAAAAAATATGCCGCATAAATATGTGCATTTGGATTTTTTGGAGAAAGATTTATTGCTGATTTACATTGTTCAATAGCAGAGGAAAGATTTATTTCACCTTTATCCCACAACAAAGTAGCTAGTCTATAATATGCTTCTGCAATATTCGGATTGAACTTAATTGCATCTATATAATTATCGACAGCATTATCTAAATCTGACTTCTTACCTTTTATCAAGTATTGTTCATGGTATTTGCGAGCAAATTCCATATAATCTTGAGCCATAGAATTGAAATCAAATTCTTCAGTTTCAAAAGTATTCTCTGTTGTTTCTTCAAACATTTTACTTTTTATTCCTCTATATATTCATTCTCCGATAAATTTCAAAAAAAATAAACATTTTAGAGTCAAAATACTATGTATGGTGTAGACCATTTAAGTTATATATCTTTAACTTCTAAGTGAAATATAACAATTTATTTGTTATTTTTGTTTTTATATAGTTATAGAAGCTAGTGAGCCAAGGAAAATAACCGTTTTTTAACAAAAAAAACAAAGAAAAAAATACATGGTACAAAATAGCACAGTCAATAATAAAAATATCTTTGGAGTATTTCCAGAATATAATCTGGAACAATCTTCTATTGTTAAAAAACAGGAAATAAATACAGCTACAAAAGAAATAGAAAAAGATTCTGTTGAAATAAATAAAAAAAAGAAAACAAGCAAAAAAGGTAAAATAATTTTTGGTTCAACTCTTGCAACAACAATTATTGGTGCAGGTATTACTGGTTTAATCTTTATTAAGGGTGGTAATAAAGGTAAAAATGCAAAAAAAAATATCAAAACTAGCAGAAAAATTAGCAAAAGATATACAAGAAGCAAATACCACACAAACAAAAGATTTAATGACCAGATGTACTATTGTTTGTAAAAAAGGAATGAAAAAGGCCTTAGACTTTTTACAAGCAACATCTAATACAAATGCGATTAAGGACGGTGCGGTTGATACAGTACTTCGTTCAAACAAAGTAACAAAACCATTTGCAGAAAATTCAAAAGGGATGTTCCAAAAAGTTGTAAATAAAACTCTAGGAAAGAAATATAGAAAAGTACAAGTAGATATAGATGACTTAACTTCAACTCTTAAACACTACAAAATTAGTGATTTAAGGCAATTAGACGACAGTCAAAAATTGCAAAAAATAACAATAAAAGGAGTTACAAAAACTCTTGGAGAATGGACTGACGACTTAGCAAGATACACTAAAGATTTAGGAACATCATTTGATGAAGGGTTTAGCCGTGACGCTATAGTTGGCAGAAATAAAAAACGTTCAAAATTACTCTCTGGCTTATCTGATAAAGTTAAAGATAGATTTTTTAAAGACAAAGGTCTATTTAAAGCAGAAAACTACAAAACATACGCTACAGAAGAACTATCAAAAGAAGCTCAAGATGAATTACGAGACAACATAATTGCATCACGAAAAAAAGTTACAAACAACATACAATCTATACATGACAGCATAAGAACAAATTTAAACTCATTCTCTGAAGGAATAAAGGCAGACGATGATACTGCAATAAAAACAATTAAAGAATTAAAACAAAAATTAGAAACATTTAAAAATTGTTCTGGAGCAAATGAAGCTTCTACAAGGGCAGAACTTTCTGACGATATTGCAAAATTTATTGACGATGCACTTTCTACTATTGCTAAAAATGATAAATATTCTCAAGAAGAAAAAGTAAACCTTATGGAACAATTGTTCTCTATTAAAACATCTGTCTTATCAACAAAGGGAAGTTCTAAAGGTGCATTAGAAGAAATAAAGACAATATTAAAAGGATTAAATGAAGCAACAATAGGTGACTCTGGGAAAAAGGTTGTTACAGATAGCGAATTAAAACAATTTTCTAAACTTTCAGACAAAATCAGAAATGGTATAACTAAAGCAACAGAACTTGAAGCTGGTGAATACTTCTTAAAACAAGCTGAATTAGAAGTTGGTTCTGCAGCAAATGACGTTATTTCTATTCTATTCCCAGTTGGTGCTGGGGCTTATGCAATAGCAAAAGGTGATGACAAAGATGAAAGAGTTTCTGCAGTATTAACAACTTGTATTCCTCTTGTTGGCACGTTTGCAACATTCGTTTATGGCACTGCAAAAATGTTTTCTGGTGCTAAAAACTTAATATTCTCAGGTATATCTGGTCTTGTTTTAGGAAAACTTGGTAACTATTGCGACAAATTATATAAAGAATACAAGAGTTCTGGTTCTGTAGTTCAAGTAGCAAAAGATGAATACGATAAATTCTGGACTGAATTAACACCTAAATATGCTGAACCATTAAAACAAGAAGAAACTCAAGAAGAAAAAAAAGAAAATAAATAATCACTCATATAATTGAGTAAAAAAATAAAAAATAGTAATAAAATGTAGTTATGAAGAAAATTATAACTACATTTTTGTTATTTTGTATTATTAACACAACAGCAATAGCTGTTGAATTTGATGAATCTGTTGATGCAACAATTAGAGAAAATTACGGTATTGAACAAAGTTCTTTACCACCATTGCCTAGCGAGGTTCCAACAACTGTTCCAACTTTATTACCAGACGTAGAAGAAATTACAACATTCAATCCAACTGGCAAAATTTACACATTAAGAAGTGGAACAAAAGTAAGATTACAATCTAAGAGTTCAGTAAGCGAGTGGGCAAGGGAAGGTGCAAAAGTCTCATTCTTATCAAAAGAAGGAATAATAACTAGAGAAGGTGAAATAATTCCAGCTGGAACTGTTTTTAAAGCAACAATTACAGATAGCCACAGACCACAAATTACTGGTAATGGTGGACTTATCGAATTTAAGGTTGATGAAATATATTTTAATGGTTTAAAGTCTAAAATAGATACAAAAATAAGTAAAGCAAATTCTAAAACAATATTTTTTAATAATATAAAAGGCGAAAGAAGATATTGGAAAAATTTTGCAAAAGATTTAACACCAGGAGTAAAAGCATTTAATGCCACAAAAGATTTTGCAAAAGACATGAGAGGTATTCCAGTAATAAACCTTGTCGGTGCAGCTTCTATGGTTGGCGGTGCAGCAATTTATGTTGTAAATTTAGTTGTAGCACCAGTTGTTTCTGTATTCCAAAAAGGTGGTTCAATTAGTTTACCAAGTGGAACAGAGTTTGAAATAAAGATTACAGAAAATAATCAAATTAAAGGTTAATTAGATTTTCGATTTGAATTTACATAAGTTATGTTATAGGTACCTAAAAGGTACAAATTTCTCTGTAACCATATATGGAGTTTCGTGAGTTCACTTACTGAAACGATGTCGAACGAGCACTGTTTGAGCCACAAAGTGGCGAGTTTGCGAAGCTTTGGTTGAAGTTAGTGAAATAGAAACGGAATATCCGGTTGCTAGCCTTTTGGTACTGTCTTGAAATTATTTTCGCTCGTTGCTGTCACTCACTTCATTTCATTGTCGTTCGTTTCGCACTCGCCAACCGAGTTTTACTCGTACATAATTTCGCTTCTGCAATGAGATAAGTACATTAGAATAAAATAATTTGAATTTTTTTTTAATTCTTTTTGTCTCCGACGGGTCTTCCAGACGACGGAACTTTTTCCGCAAAAGTTCCACAAAACTCGTGCCGGATGTTTCGTTGCTCAAATCTCTAATTTCAACCAGAGCTGCGGAACTCGCAAACAAGTTTGCTCAAACAAGTCCTCGCTTGTAGATGTTTCAATAAGTGATTTTACGCAACTACACATATGGCACATTAGAGCATAAGTTTGCACTTTTTTTATTAATAACACATATCTATAACATAACTTATGTAATTCCTTACTGTTGATAAGCAAGTATTTTTATAATACGCTTATAATAGTTTGAAAGGAAATAATATATGTTAAGAACAGGTATTGTAGGGTTACCAAACGTAGGTAAATCAACTCTATTTAACGCATTAACATCATCTAATAACGCACAAAGTGCAAACTTCCCATTTTGTACAATCGAACCAAACGTTGGTGTGGTAAACGTACCAGATAAAAGATTAAAAATTCTTTCTGACATGGTAAAAGCACAAACAATTATTCCAACCGCGGTTGAGTTTGTTGATATCGCTGGTCTTGTAAAAGGTGCAAGTAAAGGCGAAGGTTTAGGAAACCAATTTTTAGCAAACATTAGAGAAGTTGACGCAATCATCCAAGTTGTAAGATGTTTTGATGATGAAAATACAATTCACGTATCTGGTAAAATCAATCCTATTGATGATATTGAAACAATCAATACAGAATTAGCACTAGCAGATATGGCGTCTATCGAAAAACGTCTTGAAAGATTAACAAAACTTGTTAAAGGTGGCGATAAACAAGCTGTTTTAGAACACAATGTTTTATCTAAAATCAACGAATTATTAGCAGACGCAATGTTCATCAATATTGAAGACCACTTTGAAGGTGATGAACTTGAATTCGCAAGAAAATCTCAATTAATGTGTATTAAACCAGTAATCTACGCTGCGAACGTTAGCGAAACTGATTTAGCTACTGGTAACGCTTATGTTGAACAAGTTAGAGAATATGCAGCAAAACACGGTGCAGATGTTGTTGTAATTTCTGCTAGAATTGAAGCTGAACTTGTTGAATTATCAGAAGAAGAAGCTAAAGACTACTTAAATGATTTAGGTGTAACAAGTTCTGGTATTGAAAGAATGATTCAATCAGTATATAAATTATTAGACTTAACTACCTTTATTACAGCTGGCGAAAAAGAAGTTAGAGCTTGGACTGTTAAAGCTGGTTCTAAAGCACCTCAAGCAGCTGGTGTTATCCACACAGACTTTGAAAAAGGATTTATCCGTGCAGAAGTTACTGGCTACAACGATTTTGTAAACGCTGGTTCTTATGTTGCAGCACGTGAAAAAGGTGTGACAAGATTAGAAGGTAAAGAATACGTTATTCAAGATGGTGATATAGTTCACTTTAGATTTAATGTATAGGTTTATCACTAAAATTCAAATCACTAAACAATTTAATCGCTTCGTAGACTCTAGGTCCGGAGCGATTTATTATATCTTGCTCTTGTTGAGTCAAATACAAAATTGGAGTATTTGGAAAAATCTTTTTAATTTTAGCCATATTATCAGGGAAGCAAACAATAATTACATCTGGCTTAGATTTTAAAGCATATTCTAAAGTTATATTAGGATAGTAATACTCAATATTAGAAGTCACTGACGTATGACCTGATTTTTCAATAATATCAGTTATAAAACTTTTATTCCCAATAGTAATTAACGGGTTTGTTTGGACTATATACAAAATCCTTTTAGGGTCATTTGTTTTATATTGTTCAACCTTCTTTTTAATATCGGCAATTAATTTTGGTGCATTTTCTTCTTTACCTGTTAATTCTGCAATTTTATTAATAGCCGAATAAATCTCTTCTATTTTGGTAAATTCAAAATAAACTGGCTTTGTATTCATCAAAGATAGTTGACCTAGCATTGGCTTTGCAGATGACATTGAAAATAAATAGTCGGGTTTTAATTTTGCCATTATTTCCATATTTACATAATACGTATCACCAATAATTGGTTTATCTTTTGTTTGCTCTGGATAATTACAAGTTGTTGAAACACCTAAAAGATTATCATCAGCACCTAGTGCATAAATAATTTCTGTAGTTACTGGTGATAAGCTAACATAAGTTGAAGCAATGGAAGAAGCACCACCTATAATCAATATAAAACTAATTAAATATTTGAATATGGAAATCTTCTTCACTATTAATCACCTTAAAATTAATTCCAAATATTTCATTTAAAATTTCTGCTTTTATAAAATCCTTTTTCTCAGCTGTAATAATTTTGCGTTCTTTTGAAATACCAACAAAATAATCACCATAACTAGATGATAAGTTTATATCATGCAATACAATTATTGATGAAACACCTTTTTGAGTCAGTTTTTTTATAATATCTAAAACTTTTATTTGATTGATTAAATCCATATTAGAAGTTGGTTCATCAAGTAAAAGTACATCAGCATTAGATACTAATCCCAATGCAATATTGGCTTTTTGTAATTCGCCAGAACTCAAATTATCAATCAATGTTTCTTTTTTGTCCATTAGTTCTAATAGTTCTAGAACTTCTGAAACCTTTTGTTTTTCTTCTTTTGATAAAAACCATTTCCAATTTTGTTTATAAAAAGAAGATTCAATATATTCTTGAAGAGTAATTCCTTGAGGATATTTTATTCTTTGAGGTAAATAAAATAGTTCCTTACAATTTTTTTCTATTGTTCCACTTTGAGGCTTTATAACTCCAGAAATAAGTTTTAATAAAGTAGTTTTTCCAACACCATTCGGACCAACCAAAACAGTTATTTTATCTTTTGGAATATTTATATTCGCACTATTAAATATAGTTAATTTATCAACAGTTAGAGATAAGTCTTTAATATTAATCACGGAACATATCTCCTTTTCTAGTTAAGAAATAAACAAATACTGGTGCACCAATAAATGCTACAACTAAACCTAAAGGCACTTGTAATGGATAGATTATAGTTCTTGCAATATAGTCAGCAAACAAGATTAAACTACTACCAATTAAAATATTTGAAACAAACAACCATCTATAATCTTGCCCCAATAGCATTCTTGAAATTTGTGGTGCAATAATACCAACAAAACCTAAAATACCAGCAGCAAATACGCTCAATGAAGTCAAAAATGAAGCAAGTACTATAATCACCACAGTGTATAAATACTTATTACTTTTATTTGCCTCTATTAAATCAGAATCTAATCTTAAATAATTCAACTTTGGTATAAATATTGAACATACTAATAAAGCTAACAAAAACAATATCAAAAGCATTTTGTTTGAAATTATCTCATTATTTGTAACGCCGCCAGACAATATCAACATCATCATATAAGATTTCATTGGGTTAACTAATATTATTAAAGAAATCAACGAACTAACAAAAATATTCATTGATAAACCTATTAATATTAATTTAGTTATTGAAAACTTACTGAACCCAGAACAAGCAATAACTATAGCCGAGGACAATAAAGCACCAACAAATCCAAAAACAGAATAATTGGCACTATTAAAAAATAATATTGATAGCACAATACCCAAACCAGCACCAGCAGATATACCAGTAATATAAGGTTCAGCTAATGGATTTTTAGATACTGATTGCATAAACATGCCAGATAACGCCAAACAGCAACCAGCAATAAAAGCTTTAAGCGCTCTAGGATATCTAAGAACAGAAAGAATAACACTTTCAGTATCATCCCCCAAATTAAAAGCTTTACAAAGCATATTTATACCAATATCTTTGTACCCAGCATACATTGCGAGGTACAAAGACATAATTAGTAATATTAAAAGAATTAGTATAACGATTATTTTTTTTGTTTTATTCATAACTCCACTATATCATAGTGTTTGCGTTTTTTGTTTCTTTTTAAGTTCTGGGAATATGTACTTATAGAACAGACCCGCTCTGAAATTAATTCCTGGCGCATAATATGAAGTTGGACCTTGTTTATACATTGATATATCTTGGTCTAACAAGTTATACACTGTACCAGATAAAGTAACTTCTGAATTTTCAGTCTTGATAAGTTTTACTTTAGCGCCAAGTCTTGCATCTACATAACCATTTGTTTTATCAGAGTTTTTAGTTGCAGACATATATCTACCAGAATTAGCTTCTACACCAGCAAATAGGCTAACTCTATCATGTGGAGTCCAATATAGAGTTGTTTTAAGTGAATTTCTTGGACAACCAGGCAAATCTGCGTGTGTTGATTTATCTTCTGAATCAGTATAAGTATAGCTTGCAACTGCTTTAAACCAATTTTTAGGCTCCCAAGTAATTTTACTTTCAACACCTTGTATTCTTGCTCTATCAACGTTCACATATTGACCAGTATAGAACCAAGTTACTGGGTCAGTTTCTCCTCGATAACCAATATAGTCTTTATAATCACTATTAAAGTAACCCAAATCTAAAGATAATTTATCTCCAAATAGGTTTTGTGTAATACCAACATCCCAGCTTTCCATTTTTTCAGCTTCTAAGTTAGGATTAGCTAAAGATTTCATATAAGAAGAATTAACAGTACCAAATCTTTGATATAAGGTTGGGTTGTTAACACTTTGTCCCCAAGATGCACGGAATTTAGTTTTAGCATCTTTAATTTTAAATGTTGGTAAAACTAACGCTGTTGAAACATTTGGTGTCACATAAGTACCAAAGTCTGAATTATGAATTAATCTAGCACCACCACGTATGAATAATTTATCTTTAATATTGATAGTATCGTTAACAAAAACATCATTTTGAATAGTATTACCAGAATAACCATTTAGAACTGTACCAGTCCACATTCCAACGTCTTTTGTATTACCATCAATAAATTCAGTTTCTAAGTTATAACCAACGCTTAAAGTATTCCAATTAAATATTCTGTAGTTATGTTGAGTTTGTGCATTCAATCTTGTTGAATTAATTTTAGAAATAGATTGATAAACTGGATCACCACTCAAATTATCAGGAAGAACATAGCTATCACTTTCATTGTGATAAATACTAAATTTAGTATCATAACTATATTTTTCATTTGGTTTATGAGAGAACGAAGTCACGTTCATAAAATCATAATTTAGTGCATAATTATTTGGTGCTTGATATAACCCATAAGGTGCTGCTTGTTGATAACCTACACCGATATTTTTTCTTGCTCTAGAAAATCTAAAGATGTTACGAACTTCTGCTCTTTCATCAAGAACTCTTTTACCAATATTAGCAACTACATTTAAGTTGTTATAATCATCATTTTTAACATCACCAAGACCAGTAACTTTCATACCACCATCAGTTTTAAACCAAGTTAAACCCAAATAGTAATCTAATGAATGGTCACCACCCATAATTGCGAAACGTTCTTTAAATGTACCTAAGTTACCCATTTCAGAACCCATTTCAACAGATAAAGGTCCTCTTCCTCGTCTAGTCTGTAGTGCAATTAAACCGCCAGAAGCGTTTGTCCCAGATACATTACCTTGTGGTCCACGTATAACTTCTATTCTTTCTAGGTCATCTGCAAGGATGAATTGAGGTTCTACCCCAGGACTTGTCATAGAGGTTCTGTCAGCCCTAACTCCATCAATAGTCATTCTTACACGGTCAGTACCACGCATTCTGATTGATGAAGTAGAACCTAATGAACCATTTGAATTTTGTACACTAATACTACCAACTTGATTTAATAATTCAGAAACAGTTGGAGTACCTTGACGTGCTATATCTTTTCTAGTAACTATATCAACACTAGCCCCAGTTGATTCAATTGATTCAGCATAATTACTGTAAGAATAAAGTTCTTTTTCTTGAACATCACCAAAGAGAAGAAGAGAATTCGTTAGTGATTCTTCAGAATTGTCTAAAACAACATCATCAACTGCATATGTGGGCTTAGTGCTATACAAAGCTAAAACTGCTATAGCAAATACAACTATCTTTTTCATAAAAAAATTCCACCTCGTGCTCGCAAGTAATTCCAGACATTTATAGGTATTCGGACTTAGAAGAATTATCTTCCCTACCGCTACGGCATAGTCCCTCGTTTCGAGGAGTTTCCCTATAACGCTAATTTTAGGTTAACATATTTTTTTGTTTTGTCAACTTGTTAGTATAAAAAAATTTTTTTATTAAAAATTGCGTTTAATGTTAAGAATGTAAAGAATAAAAATAATACATTGTTTACATACAGATGAGTGAATGTTATGCTTTTCTTGAAAAACGAGGAAATGAGGGTGCAATTCCCCAACCTGATCGAGGCCGTAAAAGTCGGAATGCTCCATATGAGAAATATCAAGTTGCGACTCCAACTGATATTATTTTTTATGTAGAGCTCCTTGTGTTATTAAACAAAGGAGTTTTTTCATGCCCGCACCGATATCGGTACAAAATACAAGAGCCGGATTATGCCCACATGGATTACCACCATCAGCTTGCCCTATATGTAATGGCGGAGGCGGTGGCGGGGGTCGTGTTAGAGAAGCTGTTGCTTCTAAACCAACCATTTCTACAGAATGGTCGTTTATGAAGTGTTACGCTGCGGGACTTGCGCTTAAAGTTCAAGATGCAAGGGTTGAAAATGCCAAAACAGCACTTGAACAACAACTACAATTCGCAAAAGAACTTGGAAAAAACATTCAAAATATTGCAGATAAACTTCAAGCTGCAATTCAAAACATTCAAAGTGTTTCACCACAATTTGTACAAAATGCCTTGCAAGTTTTAAATAATACTGTTTTGACTCCATTAATGAATTTAGTTGCACAAATTCCTAAACTAATTGAAAAAATGGTTGATTTACAGCAAAGACTTGGAACAATGCTACAACAAGCAGGAGAAAAATTAACTGCTATTTTAGGTGAAATTAAAAACTTTATTGAAAAGAAAATTGTTGAAGATATAAAGAAAGAAATTAAAAAACTATTATTTTTCTTTATGCCTAATTTGGAAGATGAAAATTACAAAGGAGACGACGGCTTAGAAGTCTTTAAATCCAGAGAAATGAAAAAATATCTGGTAAATTTAGTTACTAAAATCAAGAAACGGAATAAAGATGAAGATAGAAGCGATAAAGAATAGTCAGGCTAAAGCGAAAAAGAAAAAGCAAAAGAAAGCAGATAAACCTGACGCAATGAATAAAACTCTACAAGGTGTTTTAATTAATAACCACGTTAGGAATTTACCTTCTGATAGTAATTTTTCATTCACTGATATACAAGATTCACTATTAATATGTGAAACTGATGGATATTATAAATCAGACTATATTAAAAAAGATGAAACAGAAAGTAGCTTTGATGTAAAAAAAGCATTAATTCCAACCCTAGCTGGTACTGTACTTTTAGTAGGTGGTTGTTTTGGGTTAAGTGCAATTTTGAAAAAATCATCAAGCAATCTACTTAAAACAAAAAACTTTGAGCAACTCCCTGATTTAGCAATAAATATGAACATAAAAGAAGAACCACAATTTGCAATCTATAGAGCAATTCGAGACCCTAATTCGAAAAATATTTTAGGAGCTACTGCCGTATTTTTAATGAGCGGAATAACAATAGCTTGCAAAAATTTTGTTGAAGGAGCAAAAGAAATTTAGCTAAAAAAACAATCAGCAGATGTTGAAAAGGATTTACAAGAAAAACTAATTGAAGTAGAAACAAATTCATTCTCTGGCAAGCTAAAAGTAGTTAACGATTTAATGAACCAAAATATGAAATACTTTGATAGCATTTTAAACACGAAGAAAGACCCTATTGTTCCACCTATTTTCTCGGGTTTTACTAGTTTTAAAGGCGACAATAACAACGAACAAACAGATAAAAAAGAACCTAAAATCAATAAGAATTTGAAATACATTGCTTTAGTAGGTGGTGTTTTAGTTGGGGCTTTAGCGCTTGGCAAAATGAGCATTACAAATTTAAGAAAAACAGCAGAAAATGCAAATAAATTTGCAAACAACTATGCTGAAAAAACAATCGATGCAATTGAAAAAATAAGCAATAAAGCAGACCCTAAAGACATTCCACAATTAACTGAATTCTTTAAATCTATTTGTGCAAAACCAGACTATATCAAAGAAGTAGCAAAAAAGTATGACTTGGGGGACTATGCAATTCAAGGAATTATAAAAGCAGTTGAAGAATCAAAGAAAACAATTTTTGCTGATGCACCTGTTGCATTAGGTGGTATTCCAAAGAAAGTTCAATACTACTGCTACATAGATGAAAATAGAGGTCATTTATACAACTGGATATTAAACCCAGAAAATAAATTTACAAAATATATTTTTGCAGCATTTACAACTTCTAGTGCAATAGGATACTTATTCAAACAAGGAATGGATGCAGCAAAAGAAGTTACTGTTATGAAAGAAAATGCAAAAACAGAACTCGATTTAAGAAAGAGACTTGTTGATGTAGAAATTGAAAACTTCAAATCTAAAAAAGAAAGTGCTATTATACCTTTAGTAGAAAATTTTACAAAGCAAGCAAATGAGGGAAATAAAACAAAACAAGAACTAAAACAACTTGCAGATAATATCTTGATGGAAACAAAAAATGGTCCACCATACGTTTATAACTAAGGATAAAACAATATGCAAATAGTAAATCAACAAATACAAAATAATGTAGCACAATTAGGCCAAGGGGTTACTTTCCCTAATGCACAAAGAAATTATTGTACTTATAACGAGCAAAGAACTTCTGAACTTGTTAATGCAAAAGAAGAAGCTCTTCCTTATATTGATACTTTTTTAAAAAGTGCAACAACAGAAGAACAAGTTTTAGACGGTTTACAAGTTCTAGATAAAATGCTTGATAAAGATGTTAAAGGTATAGATAAAATGTATCCAACACTTGCAAAATTTAACGATTGCACATCTCCAAATATCCAAGTTATGTTATCTGGCATTTATAGAAAAACCCTTGTTCCAGACGCATTTGGTCCATTATGCAAAATGTTGATTAGACAATCTTTAACACCAAATTCACCACATTTTGACCCAACTGAAGAAATTGGTGGTGCGATTTATGAATATTTAAGATGTAAGTCTAATGAAAATTGCGCATTTATAAATAAACAAATATAGAATTATTTGTTTATCTTACAAAATTAGTAAAGATTATTTCTTCTTTTGATTCTGGTTTAGAAACACCTTGTTTCTCCGCAGCTTCTCTGCATTTTAAATGCCAAGCCATATTACGAGCCAAAATCCTCATATTTTGCATACCTTCTTGGTCTTGTTTAACTTCATCAGAGCAACTACCATGCACCATATTCCAATAACGTCCAGAAATTATAGGCATTTCAGTAATAGAAAAATATTTATTTAATTGGTCTAAAGTTGCAGTTGTCCCAGCTCTTCTTGCACTTGCAACCGCACTTCCTGGCTTATGTTTGAATATATCACCTCTACCTGCTTTAAAAGCAGAGAAAAAAGCCCTATCTAAAAATGAAATTATACTTGAAGAAGCAGAAGCATAATGTACTGGAGAACCAAATACATAACCGTCAAAGTCGCTCGCAAAATCAACGAAGTCATTAACCTTATCATTTATAACACACTTACCAAGTGTGCCACAAGCATAACAAGCCTTACAAGGAGCGATAGAGTCAGCCCCAAGTTGATAAATTTCAGAATCAATACCTTCCTCTTTTAGCGTCTTTGCAATTTCTTCTAATGCGGTATAAGTACAACCATCCTTATGTGGTGAACCATTTAATAATAAAACTTTCATACTAATTCTCCAATATCTACACAATGATTATATAACATCCTAAAAAAAGACAAAATAGGCACGTGATTATCACATGCCTACCTACAATATTTAAACACCTAATTATGCTATTAATGATAATTTAGAACCAGCAACAATCCCTGTAGTTTTTGCCGCAGTATTAACAGCCTTATTTACAGTATCAAGAGCCATATCTGTATTTTCAATTGCTGACTTTATGCTTGCTGAGGATACATCTGCCTTTTTATAAGAATGTTTATCCTCTTGTTCAATAATGCTATCAATTTTGGCTTGTGTAAAATCTATTATTTGAGTACATAATTCATAAGCTTCTTTATTCCCTTCTTGTGCAGCAATACAAAGATTATCACTAGCAACATTAAGAACAGTTCTATAACTAGTTAATTCATCTTTTCTAGAATGAGTTTTTCCATCAACTTTTTTTGGTGCAATATAAACACCTTGAGAAATTCCAACAGAATTCATCATAAAAATACCTTCACTTTCTTTACATTCCATACTTTTGTTTTGTTGAATTAATAAAGAATTTTAGCGCACAATAATTGCGTACCACACTTAAAATTATTAAAAAAAATTAACAAAAAAAAGAAGCCATCAGCCAGCTTCTTGTGTATGGTCATATTTTAAGTTAAGAGATTTAATCAAACACAGTATTCCTAGTGTTTAATTTTCATCTGTTGAATATTCAACATTATAGGTGTAAAAAAAACTAATGTCAACAAATTAAAATAAACAAATCTCATGATGTTAACTAAATCACAACTTCAAATTAAAATTCTTTGTGCCTTCATCACAAATATCAAATAATACTTTAGAAATCTCTTGCATTTTGTCCATATCAAGATTAAGTTTAGACATAAGCGTATTGATAACAAGAGAATACATTTTTTTTTGTATTTCTTCACCTTTTTTAGTTATAAATATTGTTATTACAACTTGGCGTTTGCCTTTTATTTTTTCTTCTCTTGTAATGTATCCATTTTCCTCTAATTTAACAAGTAATTTAGACAAATATGAACGTTGCATGCATATTTTCTTAGCTATTTCCATCTGAATAGAACCAGGATAAAAATACACAGTATCAAGAATAATATATTCTTCATAACTAATTGGTAAGTTATGTTCTTTTACAATCCTACGAACATATTCTTTGTACAATCGACTGATATATTCAGCCGCAAAAATTATAGAACTTGTATAAGGAATTTTTTTTGTATTCATGAATAACATAATAACATAAAATAGGAGTATAAAAAAAGGCACTCATAATTAGTGCCTTTAACTTACCAGGAGCCACCGCCCCCGCCGCCTCCTCCACCACCAGAAGAGCCACCGCCACTAAAGCCACTACCTCCTGATGACGAATGACTTACACCACCATTTGAAACTGAAGGTACAGTAGCAGCTGACATAGTTTCTCCGAATCTAGAAAATGAGTTAGGCGTCATATGCCCTTTATACCAAGTTGGTTGTGAATATAATGATGAACTTTCTAAAATCGGTATTATTTTATCAGATACACCTAATACGTACGCATAAGGCAATATATCAGAAGCATAATTTCTATTTTCTGCTAACAAAGATTCCAGTCTATTTCTTTCCGCTACTTCTAAAAATTGTTTAAATCCTAGTATATTGCCCAGTGCTAGTCGACCACGTTTATTACGTTTTGGCATGTTAAACAAACATATTACAGAAACGATAATGCAAGCTAACCCTAATAATAAGACAGGGTAATTTTTACCTATATTAGGACTTGTAGGAATAATGAAAACAAAAGTAGGCACTAATATAAACATTGAACCCCAAAGCGTAATAAATATACCCTGTGATACTTTTTGAGAAGGTAACATAGAAGAAGTAATAATATTATAAACGACTAAAGAAACGACCATAGTACCAACTATTGGGAATAATAGAACAAAAGCTACAGGCGAAAAGACAAAGTAAAACGAATAATCACCGAGTGTATAAACCATTGTTCCTAATAAACCTAATATACACACGACTAATATAATCATTTTTTCTATACTATTTGCATTTTTATCAAAAAGATGATTTTTAATTTTATTCAAAGCATTAACAATAGCAGTACACTGTTTGTAAAATTCGTTTGAATATTGCAACTCTTCAATTGTTACAGTATCAGACTTGCTAAATAAAGCAATCATCAAACGTCTTTCATATGGATTTTTACCATCATAGTCTTTTAATTTATTCAAAGTATAACTAACACCATCATCTTCTATTTCAAGATAGCCTTTATTTGCAAGGTACATTACCAGTGATGATATCTCTTTTTGAGTTGCCATACCATTATATTCAACACCAACTTCTGCACTATTCTTATTTTTAGGAGGATAAAAATTAACCACTGGAATAACTTTTTCATCACGTCCAAAAATAAACCACATAGAAAATGCAATTGCAGTCAAAACAAGCATTATTATTGGGATTGTTGTATTTCCAAAGAAATTTACTTCTAGTTTAAAATAATTCTCGGGAAGTAAAGTTCTTATTGTTAAACCTTCTCTTGGGGTTAGTGGTCTTGTTATATAGCCCACAATTGTTTTATTATCTTTTACAGAATATTTTAAGTAATTAGGATTATATCCCCTTACCCCTCTTCTACCTATAGAAAAACCAGTTGTTTTTGCAATCATAGGTTCTTGCTCTGGAAAATTAACTTTAAAATTTACTCTCTGAATATGTGTATTCCATTCAGTACCAATTATATTAAAGTATAATTCATCATTATCTTTAATATCATCTTTACCCATAGAATATTTGTATTGTATTGTGTAATCATTCTTACCAGTTATTTTCCTATTAGGATCACCTATTTTAAAAGTAGTTGAATCAGATTTAAAAATTGTCGAATATTGCTCGTCTATACGAACATTACTTATTCTGGCACTATAATTAATGTTTTGTCCGTTTCTATTTAAACTCCCTCTAGTTGGAATTGAACGAAAAATCCCATGCGAGGGTTTTGTAAAATAAACTTCTATATATTCCGTAACAAGAATATCTTTATTCTTTTGAATATCTAGTTCAACATCATAGTTTGTAATATAGAAATTTTCAGCAAAACTTGTCAATGCAAATGCAAAATTAATAACAAATGCAAAGAGAATTAAAAGTATTTTTTTCATAAATTCCACCATTAAACTAACGTAGTCTATTATAGCAGATTTTCAAAGATAATAACTTTTTGGCTATTTATCTTTACCAAGGGTTATTCTAAATCCAGCTTGGATACCAACACCATTTCTACCACCACTTGTAACAAATGATTGTAAGAAACCAACAATTCTTTCGCCACAAGTTTTTCTAACGCCTACCCCATATTTAACAAATGGTTTAACACTTAGAGAAGGTAAAGAAACATCATTAGCCCTAAATTGAGTTTTATCCATTGCATTCATTACAACACTAACACCAGCATATGGTTGCCAGCCATTAGAAAGATTTCCGATGAATTTAACTCCAGGTTCAATTTGAATAGCGTGTAATGGGTCAGATGAAATTTTAGCTCCAGATGAAGTTGTATAGTCAAATGTATTAATCATAGAATATGACATCAAATAATTTGGTTGAACAATAAATTTACCATCAGCAAATTCAAAATTATAACCAGTTTTAGACGCAATACCACTCATCAACATTGTAAAATCATCAGTTCCATCAAGCATTGAAGCTTCTCCAACACTAGCACCTACATTTGCCGTCAAACCTGTAAAGAAATTACCTTTATATGCCATACCAACTAAGCCAAGAGTACCTCCATTTTGATATATGCCATTGCCTTTATATGTTTGATGAGAACCATTATATGCGGCATAAACACTATATATTCCATCCCATCCATAACCTAAATCATACATTTCTGATTCCAAACCAGCAGATGAACCATAAGCGACATTATTAACTTTTGGTCCATTCTTCAAACCAACTGTTTCAAATGTTGCATAAGGTCTAAACCAACCAGATGACTCTGTATATGGTGTATTTACTTCTGTATATACCAAATGACTATCGCTCGCAGCATATTTATTTGCATGTTTTATTGCTTCTCTTTGTTTCTTTGTCATTAACATATACATATCCATATTTCTGAATGCTTCATCATATGAATTTAGCATTACCAGATAACCACCCATTTGTGCTGCAATTGGACTAGCAACAACAGATGGAGAAAATGAATCAAAACTACCAGGAGTTGCACCACCACCTTTTGTAAATATAAATGAGCCATTTTCTTGTTGATACTCAACTAAATACTTATATAGTGGAGAATACGATACTTGTTTTACAGATGTTGACACGTTATTTCTTAATCCTTCATCTGCAAACAAAATTTCAGTTTTAACTTGTTTTGTGTCAGATAATAAATTCATTTTATTGATATTTATTGTATTTGAACCAACATCATACATGCCGGCAACAATTCTATCCATTGAAGAATTTGCCAAATCTACATCTACTGCCATATTTATACTATTAGCAAGCGTTAAAGAAGATAAATCAACAGTAGATGTTACTCCATTTGCAACATTTAAACTAGAAGTACCATCAAACAAAACATCTAAACCATTTAAAATGTTATCATTTAATAATATCAAATTAGAATTAAGAATGTTTGTTTCAAAATTTGTTACAGTGCCACCCAATAAAATATTACCATCTTTAATGTTTAGTATAGGAGTACTACCATCATTTTCAACACCAGTTATATTATCAACTATTGTGGAATTACCAATAACATTAACCGTTGCAGCTGTTTTAATACCTGTTGAATTATTCATGAGAGTAGATTCTTTAATATTTAAAACTGCATTTTGATTAGAGCCTGTAGCAATTGAATTTGCACCAGAAATAGAAACATTATTTAGATTTAAAGTTGTTTCATTATCAAGCACAAACAAATCTTTACCGTTAGCATCAATTTTAGAACCTGCAACCCCATTAATATTAAGTATACCAGATGATGTAGAACCTAAATTTTCTTTAACAGTATAAACATCTGCTGAAGAAGTAAAATTAAAATTTTTATCATCAGTTGTTTCAAATTTATTTAAATAAGCAAGAGTATCATTAATTTGAGTTGTAACTGTTTCACCCCAAATTGTCTTTTCATACTTTAAAGCAATGCTATCATCTTTTGTCGTTGTAGTCGCAAGTTGAAGTTTTCCGTATGTTTGTCCTTCTGTGACACTTTCTTCAAATACATCATCAAATTTTACTGTTGAAGTAATATTGCTTGTTACATCAATAGCCTTACCTAGCGAGTAATCCGTATTTGTTAAATTTTCATTCAATTGCAACGATATATTTTTACTACCAGATAATAATTGAACAGTAAATTCTTTTTCAACAACATCAGATAATTGTAGACTATCAACATAAACAACACCACTAGAAGAAGAACCAATATAAAACTTGTCTGCTGTTGCATTTTTAACATTAACATCAACTGCATACTTTGCAGAGTTGTCAGAAATTAATGTGTCAATTGTATATGATTTTGTTTTACCATCAGCTAATAATACATTACCAGATTGTACATCCAAAGTTGCACTTTCAAAAGTATCAGTATTAAATACTAACGAACCAGAAGATAATGTTGTATTTGAATTTTTCAATGTACCATTTAATGTAGTCAAACCCAAGCCATTTATATTAACATCATAATTTAATGACCCAGTAATATTTCCATCAATATACGAATTTGCCAAATTAATTACAGCACCGTTATTTAATACATTCACAAGTATTTCATTTCCCATTAATTTAACATCAGTTATATTCAATGTTGTTTCATTTCTAAGCTCAAATCCAGTCTTAGAGTTCAAATTTAATACTGATTTATCTGTTCCTTCACTAACCCCCTTTACAGTTAATGAACCTGCTGTAATATTCTTTAAGTCATCTGAAAGAATATATTCATCTTTTGAAGATTTAAAATTAAACAGTCTTTTATCTGTTGTTTCTTTTTGACTTAATAGAACTAATGTATCACCTTGTGAACCATAGTATTCTTTATTGCCAGACCACTTAGTCAATTCGTCATTTACGTTTAATACGATACTATCATTTTGTGTATTTGTTGTTGTCAACTCAATATTGCCATATGTATCACCAAGTTCAGAATATATACTGTACTCTGTATCATAATCTACTACTGATATAATTTCATCATAATGCATTCTTTGAGTTGTACCCAATTTATATGGTGCACCTGTATTTACTGCTTCGCTCAAAGCAAGTTGAATACTACTTCCTGTCGGTGCTTTCAATATTTGTATTGGTTCGAACTCACCTTTTGGTGGATTTGAACCTAACATATTAAATTCACCCAGTGTTACTGTTCCAGTAGAGCCACTACCAACTGTTATTGTGTCAACTTCACCTGTGTCTACATTCAAATCTATACTGTATGTTCCACCATTTGATACAAGCTTATTTATTTCATAGTTTTCATATGAATTTGTTACCATATTTACATTGCCAGCTACTACTGTTAATGTGTTACCATTAGATTTAAATGTTGCTGGGTTAAATACAAACTCTCCAGAACTTAATGTTGCATTTGTATTTTGCAATGTTCCATTTATAGTGTTCTTTGTTCCTAAAATACCCATATCATATACTTGGCTTGCTGTAATATTTCCATCCAAATATGCATTGTTTAAATTAATCACAGCATCTGTATTTGATACATTTGCGAGTGTTTCATTCCCAGTTAATTTTACATCTTTTAAATTGATTGTCGCAGCATTTGATAACTCAAATCCTGTTTTTCCATTTAAATTTATAATTGATTTATCTATTCTAGAAGTATATCCATTTAAATTCAACACACCAAATGTTGCACCCAAATTATCACTTGCCGTATAAGTATCAGTTGCTGTTTTAAAGTTAAAGTTTTTTGCTTCTGTTATTCCTGTTGTTGTATTCAATAGAGCTAATGTATCCCCCATATCGGCGTAATACAAAAGATTTCCAGACCATAATGTGTATTTAGGATCAGCTTCTAACAAAATGGAATCATTTGTTGTATTTGTTGTTGCAAGCTGTACATAACCTCTTGTTATACCTTCTTCAGAATATGTTTTAAATACGTGGTCAAAATCTACAGTTGAAGTTACTAAATCATCAATATACCTTGTTGTTGTACCTAAAACATATGGGTCACCTTGTGTCATTGTTTCATCCAATGCCAACTGAATTGCATTATTACTTGCAAACAATATTTGTTTTTTAAATCCATCAGAAGGAATATCCCCAACAAAATTGAATGGCAACAATGTTACTGTTCCTGTTGATTTATCACCAACCGTTATTGTATCAATTTTATTTTCAGTTACATTAAAGTCTAAGTGATATTTACCGTTTGTTGATACAAGTTTATCAATAGTATAATTGTTTGCTACATTATCTACTAAATTTACAAGACTTCCATTTTGAACAGTTAATGTATTTCCATTCGATTTGAATGTTGCTGGGTTAAATACAAACTCTCCAGAACTTAATGTTGCATTTGTATTTTGCAATGTTCCATTTATAGTATTCTTTGTTCCTAAAATACTCATATCATATACTTGGCTTGCTGTCATATTTCCATCCAAATATGCATTATTTAAATTAATCACAGCATCTGTATTTGATACATTGGCGAGTGTTTCATTCCCAGTTAATTTTACATCTTTTAAATTGATTGTCGCGGCATTTGATAACTCAAATCCTGTTTTTCCATTTAAATTCAATATTCTACTTTGGATTGTCAATTCACCCAATGTTGCACCTAAATTTTCATTAGCAACATATTCTTCTGAAACAATTGTAAATACTTTTTCACTAGAAGTATCTTCCCAAGTATTCAATGCTGCTAAAGTATCAGCATAAGCTATTTTTTCTGTGCCAACTAGAGTATCTAACGAAGAATTTGCAATAAAAGTTATACTATCATTTGTAGTATTAGTTGTTGCAAGTGCAATATTACCATACAAGTCATATGTATCATAAATATTATAGAAAATCTCATCAGAACTTACCTCAGCACGAATATCATTAGACAACCTAGTATCTTGACCGTATTTATATGTTTCTTTTGTAACAGAATCAGTTAACGCCAACTGTAATTTGTTCGACGGTGCGTTTATAATTTGAAGTTTTTTATTTAAATCCTCACTAGTGAAAGTAGGATTTTCTGCAAATCCAAGACTAGATATATTAACATAGCTTTGAGAACTTGGTGCATTAGTAATTCTTATAGTATCTGTTTTTGAATTATGAAAATCTGAATCTATCTCAAATTTGGCAGTTTTATTAGCTGACAAAGTATTCCAAGCATAAGCTTGGTATGAATCATTTTGCATATCTAAGGTTATATTATTTGCGGTAATTTTAGGAGCACCTAAAGTATTATTCAAATAAATAGTCCCAGTACCGTCACCAGTAAAAGTCAACCCATACCCACTTGTACCATCAATTTTATCAGATAACAATATGCTACCATTATTTTTTGCCTGCATTGTTATTGCAGAGGTGGTATAAATAGCATTATTAGACTTTGTTCCATTCAAGTTAGTATAGTTTCCAACAAATTCAGAAGAATAATTATCAGCAGTAATTGTTAAAGCAGAAATATCACCAGTATTATAAATAGCACCACCTAAAGCTTTTCCAGATGTTGAATCTGCATGGTTACCATAAAATGAAGCATTAACAATGTTCATTGTTGCTGCATTATTGTAGATAGCACCACCATATGCACCTGTACCACCAGTTGCATAGTTACCTACAAATTCACCTCCGACAGCATTAATTTTATTTTCAACACTAGTTCCATAATATTGGTTTGCAATAGCTCCCCCATATGCTTTTTTTGAAGCTTTTGCATAGTTACCATTGTAGTTACCAGTAATAGTTCCAATATTACCACCATAGTTATATAGCACACCACCAAATGAATCCGCAACAGATTGAACATAATTACCAATAAAATCACCAGAGATTTTTCCTGTTTCAGTTACTTGAAATCTAAAGTCTATTGCACCACCATGAGCATTTGCACCACCTGTGTTTTTTGCATAATTGCCAATAAAATCACCAGTTATATCTTTTACTTTTCCTCCAAATGAGAAAATAGCACCACCATATGCTTCTTTTGAAGAAGATGCAGAAATAGCCCTATTCCCAATAAAATCTGCAGTAATATTATTCAAATAACCATAGTAATCAATAGCACCACCACAAGCATTAGCATTAGCGGAATTCACATAATTGCCTATAAAGTTACCTATAATACTGGTAGAGCCATTATAGTAACCACCCGCAATTTGTATAGCGCCACCAGATGCACCAGCAGTACCATTAACATAATTTGCAATAAAATCACCTTGAATATTACCCAAATTCCCCGTTACATTCTGAGCTGTTATAGCCCCACCAGTAGCAATTGAGGTGGTTGCAACATAGTTACCAATAAAATTACCAATAATACCATTTGTAACCTCAGCAGCATCGGAAAAATAAATCGCACCACCATTGGAAGTACCATTATTACCATAAAAATTGGCATTAATAGATTTTGTTGTTGTGGTAGAATTAATTGCATCGCCAGAAGCATATCCAGATAAATTTACAAAAGAACCAGTAATTGTCCCCGTTGGATTTGTTTGTCTAGTTTTTGATGTTCCATGCTTAAAAGTAATATTCACATTTTGGTTAGTAGGAATAGTCACAGTTTTTGTTTTTGTAGTTGAGCCACTTCCATAAGAAGTAGTTTTTAGACCCAGTTGATAATATTCCTCTGTTATAGCACCTGTTGATTTATCAACACTATATTTTGTAATAGTATTGTTCGCAGGAGTAGTAGTATTAGTTAGAGTATAAGAGTCTATTGCTTGAACATTCAACGAAGAAGAACAAATTATAGCAGCCAATAATAAACACTTGGAAACAACTACTCTCTCAAAGGGTTTTCCCAGTAAGGGGGGGGTAATTTTCATATTCATAATTATTAAATTTCTATTCCTAGTTCCATAAATTAGATAATAAATATTATATTCCACATTAATAAAAAAATAAACTACTTTAAAAATTAATCACTTGAACTTTTTACGGCTATTTTATAAACTAGTAGTAATTGAAATATAAAAGAGGAATTTACCGTGCTTAATTTAGAAACATTGTATGACGCTTCAAAAGTTTTAGGTGAAGTTGCTAGAAAAACTGATTTAATACTATCTAAAACATTATTAGAGGGAACTGATATTTATTTAAAGTCAGAAAACTTACAACTAACAGGTTCATTCAAGTTAAGAGGTGCATACTATAAGATTTCTAAATTAACAGAAGAACAAAAGAAAAAAGGTATTATTGCTTGTTCTGCAGGTAACCACGCACAAGGTGTAGCACTTGCAGCACAAAAAAACGGAATTAAAGCAACGATATTTATCCCAGCAACTGCTCCTATTTCAAAAGTAGAAGCAACTAGAAAATATGGTGCAGATATAAAATTAATAGATGGTGTTTATGACGACGCTTACAAAGCTGCTTGCGAATTTCAAAAAGAAACTGGTGGCGAATTTATTCACCCATTCAATGATGAAGACGTAATTGCAGGACAAGGTACAATCGGTTTAGAGCTATTAGAACAACTTCCAGACGTTGAAGCAGTTATTGTCCCAATCGGTGGTGGTGGACTAATTGCTGGTGTTGCCTATGCAATCAAACAACTTAAACCTGATTGCAAAGTATATGGTGTTCAAGCACAAGGTGCAGGAAGTATGTACAAATCATTTATTGATAAACAAATCACAGAGCTTCCAACAGTTAACACATTTGCAGATGGTACTGCAGTAAAACGTCCAGGAGATTTAACCTTCGATTGTTGCATGAAATATGTTGATGACATAGTAACAGTTACTGATGATGAAGTGGCTTCTGCAATTTTAATATTAATGGAAAGACAAAAACTTGTTGCAGAAGGCGCAGGCGCATTAAGTGTTGCAGCTGCTATGTTTGGCAAATTACCAATTCAAGATAAGAAAACTGCTTGTATTGTATCTGGCGGCAATATTGACGTAAATATACTTTCAAGAGTTATAAACAGAGGTCTTTTAACAACAGGTAGACTTTGCCATTTAACTATTGAGTTATTAGACAAACCTGGTCAATTAAGAGATGTTTCTTCTATCATAGCTCAATATGGTGCAAACGTTATTAGAGTAAGACACAATCAAGGTGGTAGCAACACAGACATCAACGATTGTTTCTTAAAAATATCTCTTGAAACAAGAAATACAGAACACTTTGAACAAATTCTAAAAGCTTTAACAGAAAAAGGCTACAAAATAGCTTCTAGTGTTCAATAGTTATTCAATAACCCATTTTTCAAGAATATCTTGTCCAATACCGTCAAAAAATCTTGATGGTTTTGAAAGAACCATGTTTGTTGAATAATCAAACATATCAATAGGATATGTTATTGCTAAATGTGTTTTTGCACGAGTTACAGCCACATACATTAATCTTAGTTCTTCATCTAAATCTTCTGGTGAATTAAACGAGAATAAAGACGGAAACCTACCATCAACCGCACCAATAATAAATATAGCCTTATATTCTAATCCTTTTGCACTATGAATTGTTGACAAAGTTAAAAATTCATCTTTATTAGCACCTTCTTCTACATCTGTCATTGATGTATCTGGTGGTTCTAAAGCTAAATCACTTAAAAAGTCTTCTAAACTTGTATATTTTTCACTTAAAGCCAAGAAGTGTTCTAAATCTTTTTCACGTTTTGTATAGTCATCATACTTATCTCGAAGAATGTTTTCATAATACTTCAAAACACTTTGAACAACCTTTTTAGGGTTAAAAATATCTTTTTGATTATTATTAATCAACTCTGTTAAACGAATTACAGCTTCAGAGTTTTTAACTGGCAATTTTTTATCTTTAATATCACCCTCTTCAGCTAAAACTGGCAATAACTTATTAGCCGTTTGATTACCTATCCCGTCTAATAAAAGTAAAATTCTAGTATAACTAATAATATCAGATGGATTTAATATAACCCGTAAATGAGCAATTATATCTTTAACGTGTGCAGCCTCAATAAATTTCATTCCGCCAAATTTTTTATATGGAATACTTCTTTTAGCTAGTTCAATTTCTAAGTTATAGGTCATTCTTGCACTACGAGCTAAAACACAAATATCATTTAAAGAAAGTCCTTCTTCTTCAACCAATTCTAATACATGTTGAGATATAAATTCAGCTTCCATTTTCATATCATTCGCACTTATCAAAGCTGGTTTAATTGGGCAAACAATATCTGAATACAAAGTTTTTGTATATTTTTCCTTAGCTTTTAAAAGTATTTCATTTGCAAGAGCCAAAATATTTTGTGAACTTCTATAATTTTGCTCTAATTTAATAATTTTAGTATTAGGAAATATTTGAGGAAACTCTAAAATATTTTTAAAGTTTGCACCTCTAAAAGAATAAATACTTTGAGAATCATCACCAACTGCCATTACGTTATTATGTTCAGAAGCTAGTAATTTAACAATTTCTGCTTGGATTGTATTTGTATCTTGGTATTCATCTACCAAAATATATTTGTACTGATTAGAAAGCTTTTTTCTAACTTCTGGATTACATTCAAGCAACGTCTTTAAGTATAAAAGCAAATCATCATAATCTAAAATAGAATTTTTTCTTTTATATGCAGTATATTCTCTAATAATTTCATTAATTTTTTCAGTGCAATGTTCAAACTGTTTATATTCAGCTTGAATAATTTCATCAGACGGAATATTTTTGTTTACTGCTTTTGAATAAATATCTAAAATTGTACCTTTTTTAGGGAAACGCTTTTCTTGTTTTCCAATAGTATTTGAACGGATATGATTTACGATGTCTTCAGAATCCGCTCTATCCGCAATAGTAAAATTATTTTGAAGTTCTAAAAGTCCAGAATATTTTCTTAAAATTATATTAGCAAATGAGTGGAACGTACCACCTGCTACTTGTTCACACCTTGAATCTAAAACCAAAGTTGCACGAGATAACATCTCTTGCGCTGCTTTTTTGGTAAAAGTCAAAAGCAAAATATTTTTTGGATTAACTCCGTCTTCAATCAACCTTGCAACACGATATGTAAGAGTTTTAGTCTTACCACTACCAGCACCAGCAATAACTAATATAGAACCGTCTTTTTGTTTAACAGCTTCTAATTGTGGCTGATTTAATTCTTTTTCGTAATCAACCTTATAAACAGCGGCTGTTGAAACTTTTTTTAACTTATATTTTTTGACCGTCAAATTATCCATAAAAGTATTATAGCAAACAAACTATGCAGATAAAACTATTTCAAACAATGTTTCAACATCGTTAGAATTAACAAGATTAATATCGCCACCTAACATTTGCATTTGTTGTTTGCAAATAGCCAATCCCAATCCATTACCCTTTTCTTTAGTTGTAAAATCGGATTGAAAGATTTTATCTTTTATATCATCAGTTATTTTTTCACCATTGTTTTTAACGAATACTTTAACATGATTAGTTTCTTTTAATAAATCAATTGAAATTTCACATCCAGAAGAAGATGCTTCTACAGCATTAAAAATCAAATTAGTTAATGCACATTGAAACTTTGTTTTATCCGTTGAAAGAATATAATCATCAAATTTAGCAACTTGAATATTAACACCAGAAGAATCAGCTTTTTCTTGACACATTGCTACAGTATTCAAAATAAGATTTTTTATATTTAATTCTTGTACATAAGGAGTTGATAAACATCTTAAATCACTTATTAAAGAAGAAACATTTTCTGACGCATTAACAATGTTTTTTAAAGAGTTACTTATTGAACTAAATACTTCATCTTCTGCTGTTATAGAATGTAATCTTTTCTCGATGATTTTAGAATACAAATTAATTATTGATAAACAATTTTTGATTTCGTGTGCTATAAAACGTGATTTTTCTGAAACAATTTCAGCTGTTTTAAGAGTATCATCTGCAGAAACTAAATGTTTTTTCTCTTGTTCAGAAAACAAAATTTCTTCATTTTTTTCATTCAAAGTAGTTGAAATATTCTGCAATGCTCTATTCATCAAAGAATTTTCACGACGTTCTGAAACATATTTTTGAACATACTCTTTTAAATCAACTTTAGAATTATCTGAAATTGTTTTTGCAATATCTGAAATAATTTTAGAATTAAACATAAAGGAAACTGAAGCATAATCAGACTTATCAGAAGAATTACTATCCCACAACAGAACTGCTGAATATCTTTGACCAAGAATGACAACAAATTCTGTATTTATCCAGATATCACGTTCTTGAATATTTTCAAAGCCAAAATCATTTAACTTATCAGAATAAGAAAAAATATTTGCACCAGTAAAAACTAATCTTTTTAAAATTGATTGTTTATCATCAACAGAATTTAACTTTAAAAGAATACAAGCTTCAAATTTTTGATTTGATATAACAGGTTCTAAAATCGCACGAAAGAGACCATCAATGGTCTCTTTTCGGTATTCAATATTTACAGAATCGTTAAATATGTATTTTAAAAGTGTATTATAGCTATTTTTCATAAACTAATTATATAGCAATTTTTAATTTTTTTCTATTCAAAAATCCATTATTGATTGCATATAAAACAGCTTGAGTTCTATCATTAACTTGTAATTTTTGGAAAATATTATTTACGTGAGTTTTTACAGTGGTTTCACTGATAAATAATTGTTGTGCTACACCTTTATATGTTACACCTTGAGTTAATAATTCTAGTACTTCTTCTTCTCTTTGAGTTAAATCTTGAAGCAAGTTTTCTTGGTTTTGTACATTGTTTGTTTCTTCTTTGAATGTTTTTTGGAAGTATTCAAAGAATCTTGAAGACAATCCAGATGGCAAATAAATTTTACCTTGTAATACTTCTTCAATAGCATAAATCAATTGAGCAGATGCCATAGTTTTTAAGATATAACCTTTTGCACCTATTTTCATAGCACGGAAGATTAAATCTGGATCATCATAACCAGTTAAAGCTACTATTTTTGTTCCTAACCCTAATCTTTCAATTTCACTAATAGCTGTTAAACCATCTTTCTCTGGCATATTAATATCCATTAAAACAACATCTGGTTGATATTTTTTTACTAAATTAATTGCAATGTTAGCATTTGTTGCAGTTGCAATAACTTCAAAGTTTGTTTCTAAATTAATTAATTCCCTTATCCCTAATAAATGTTCAAAATTATCATCAACTAAAATAATTTTTGTTTTTTTGTTAAAGTCCATTGTTCTTCTCATATACACACTCACGCTCCCGTAAATACCTCATCTATACTATTCATATTACATGTATAGGCATGGCAGCTCATCCATAGAACGATGAATATTTATACAATAAAAGATCTATATTGTTATCTAAATCTTTAGATTAATATCACCCCAGACATCAATAACGACATGTATTTCAAATAAGTCAATAACACAAAAGAAAAACCACCTACTAATACTAATCCATATACCATACAGAGGATTTTAGTCTTCGACTACAACTTTTTTTCGTTTAACTTTTTCTTTCAACATTGCATATTTATTCTTTTTTACTGTTTTTTTATTATCTTCATTAGTTTCAATTTCAGAAATTTCATCAGATGTTTGCTCAACAACTTTCTCATTTTCTAATATAGTCACTTCATCGTGTGGAACAACTTCAACGACTTCAGAATTTTCTTCTTTTTCTTCATTAAATATAGCTTCATCAATTTCTTCTTTTTGTTCAACATGAACCCTTTCTTCAACAAAAACAGGTTTTTCAATTTTGACTTGAGGATTTTGATGAACAGAATCAAATAATACTAAAGTATCAGTTTTATAATTTTCAAAAGTAACCTTGTCTATCTTAGAAACAAAATACAAGCCGTCAGAATTTTTATTAAAATTAACCAATACTAAATCAGAAGTTCCTAACAATATTTCTATATTTTCATTAGAAAGATTAGAACAATTTAATGCAATAGATGCCTTAATTTTATCTAAAGCATAATCAGAATTTTTCAATGTTATTCCCAAAATACAAGTTCCGCAACCATACATTATTTTTTCTAAAATACGCACAAACACACTCATATTTTGAGAAGAGATAAAATTAATTTTATCTTCAGAGCAAAGATTTTCATCTAACAAATCTTTATTAAAAACAAAAGCTTTTTCTTCTGAATAAAAAAGTTTTTGAAAATATTTAGCAATCAAAGAGCTTTCAATTGTTGGATTTGAAACAAATACTATATTCTTTCCTTCATTAATTGATTGTATCAAAATTCGTTTTACATCGTCACTATCAAGAAAAACTTGTTCAACATCAAAACTTAAAGAATATTCCTCACTCTCTTTTATAGAAAGCACATTAGCTGATTTTATATTTTCTAATCTATCTTTTAAATTCATAACCTTTATCCTTTAGAAGCAATATGTTTTGCTAAAGACATATATGCCCTTACAATATTTATATCAGGTGCTACTTCCTTTAGAGTTTTAGAACTTGTTTGAGCAGAACCAACTGCCATAAAATTCTTAGGAATTTTACAGTAAATAGGTTTACCAAGTATAGATTGAAATTTTTCTAAATTTGGTTCATATTTCTTCTCATACTTATTCAAAACAACTCTAACAGTTTTTCTGATAATTAATGCTTCCATATGTTGTTTGATTTTTTCAAACATAGAAACAGAAGGTTGAGCCAACATCCAAACGACGTCAGCATTTGCAATAACCTCGTCATAAAGTTTTTCATTTTCTGTATCAATATCAATGAAAATATATTTAAAATGTTGCTTTAAAATTTGAAAAACATTGTATACATTTCTTTCTGCAATTTTATTGTCTTCACTACGTGTAAAACCATTTGCCATAACATACAATGAAGAGTTTTTATACTTAACCAACTTAGAAAGTAATATGGGAGCATTTTCCGTAGTTAGTCTATTTATATAAGACGACGTATTACATTGAACATCAACATTCAACAAAAAAGAAATATCGTTTGTTGTATTGTTAAAATCAATTAAAAGCACTTTTTCTCCACTTGCATCAGCTAGTTCTTTTGCAAGATTTATTATAAAAGTAGTTTTTCCAGTTCCTTTTTCTACTGAAGTTGCCATATATATTGTTGATTTTGATTTTTTTTGTTGAGTATTCATTATTTCTACCTTATAAATCGTCTGTAAAGAATAAATAAAATCTGCTTTTTTAAGTGGTTTTAAAAGAAAATCTTTAGCACCTGTTCTTAAAACTTTTACGTGCAAATCTGTTGAACTTTCATTCGAAATTACTACAAATTTATTTTTGTTGTCCTTTGATAATTCTGATATTTTATCTAATAAATATAAATTTGAACGTCCAATATTCAGAATTATAATTTTATAACCATCCTTAGGAATTAATTGTTCGTCAAATTCATCATATTTTTTCAGTTCAAAAGAGAAAGTCAATTCTTTTAAATAACTTTCTACCAATGTTTTTGTTAGTTCTTCTTCATCAAATATTAATATACTAATATTATCCATATTCTCATTTTACACTATTTTTTAGAAAAATGGATGTTTTTTATGAGATAATCATAATAAAAGAGGAATTTATGAAAAAAGTAATTATAATTGGTGGTGGATTAGCTGGTAGTGAAGCAGCATTACAACTAGCAAAACGAGAAATCTATGTTGATTTATACGAAATGCGACCCAACAAAGAAACTGGCGCACACAAAACAGAAAATTTAGCTGAGTTCGTTTGCTCTAATAGTTTAGGTTCATATGATATTACAAATGCTTCTGGATTATTAAAACACGAAATGGAAGAGTTAGGTGGAGAACTAATAAAAATTGTTTTCGAAACACAAGTTCCAGCTGGTGGAGCTTTAGCTATAGATAGAGAACTTTTTTCACAAAAAGTAACTCAAAAAATAGAAGAAAATCAATACATCAATATTATCAGAGAAGAAATAACAGAAATACCTACTGATACACCAGTTATAATAGCTTCTGGACCATTAACCTCAGATAGTTTATCAAACAATATAAAAGAATTTTTAGGTGAAGAATATCTTCATTTTTTTGATGCAATAGCACCAATTATAGAAAAAGATTCAATAGATTTTGAAAAAGCATTTTATCTAAACAGATACAACAAAGGTGATGCTGATTATATTAACTGCCCTATGAACAAAGAAGAATATGAAAAATTCTACAATATACTAATCAATGCACCTAAAATAGAATTGAAATCATTTGAAAAGAATGCAAAATTCTTTGAATCTTGCCTTCCAATAGAAGTTTTAGCATCCCGTGGAGTTGATACATTAAGATATGGACCATTAAAACCAGTTGGATTAGTAGATGAAAGAACTGGAGTTGAAAATTATGCTGTTGTACAACTACGACAAGACAATAAATCGGCTAGTCTATATAATCTAGTTGGTTTCCAGACAAATTTAAAATGGGGAAGCCAAAAAGAATTACTTCAATCAATACCAGGTCTAGAGAATGTTAGTATTGTTCGATATGGAGTAATGCACAGAAACACATTTATAAACAGCCCTAGAGTATTAAATCCGACATTACAATCAAGAAAAAATCCAAATATATTCTTTGCTGGTCAATTAACTGGTACAGAAGGCTATACAGAGTCTATTGCTTCTGGTTTATTAGCTGGAATAAATATGGCTAGATACATAAATGAAAAAGAACTAATTGAATTACCACAAGAAACAATATTGGGAGCACTTACTCATTATATTAGCTTTGAAGGTCATACTTCTTTCCAACCAATTAACTCAAATTGGGGCATATTAGCAGAAATGGAAATGGATAAAAAAACACGTAAAAACAAAAAGCTTAAAAATGAATTATTAGCAAATAGAGCAACAAATACATTAAAAAAATTCATTGAAGAACATAAATAATATTATAGGTATATTAAAAAAAATGTGATTTGAATGACTTTACAAAGCGAATACACGCAACGTAGTGAGTAGTAATGAGCTCGTATCCGAAATGAAATGTAGCTGAAATAGTTATTATTGAACGGATTAAAAATCACACTTATTTTATAATTTTAAAAATAATAAAAAATAAAATATTCTGCTAGATATTGTTTGTTATTGTATTTGAATAAAATAAAATTATCATCCGGCAGCTACGGATAGACAACATCTAAGCTCAGCCAAGCTGCGGAACAGCTACAGCAAACTTCCGCATACAAGCTCACACAAAATTTTAAGATGCTGAAACTAGTTCAGCATGACAAAATTTTGGTCCGTTTTGTATCGTATGCGTAGCATACTCAAACAAGTCCTCGCCTGCAATTTCTTCGCTAATATGTTCTTACTATCCTTCGCTATGGATTTCTAATTTTATTTTATTCAACTCTTTTCAAAATTAAATATTTTTAGTTTTGTTATTATTTTTATACCTATAATATTATTTATGTAATCTGAGCAAAAAAATATATATTTGTACTTTAAATTAGTGTCATGAGAATTACTAATATTAAGAGTACAGTAAATATAAATTCAAATAAGATAAGAATGAGTTCTTTTAAAGGCTCTGATGCTGCTGAAAACCCCATTTTTCAGTATAAGTTGCAGCCTATGTATTTATATTCCTTTCCATTTTTTACACCAAATATATTAATGGCTCGTCAACAAAACGGAATGGCTGAATTTTTTGATTTTTTATCTCAAATTAATATTGAAGAAAAAGATTTAACAAAGCAAATAAAAGATTTTAAATTTGCTTTTAATCCTAATTTTGATAAAAAAGCTTGGACAAATTTTATATCAGAAATGAATGAATCTGTTGCTGTTTTTGATTCTACGGGAGAAGAGAAAACTTTTCTCTCTAAATTATTACAAATACATCCACTTGATGAACTTTTAAATACCCCAAATTTTAAACCTAGTAAAGCTATATCTTTTTTAGATGAATTGTATGAAAGAACTGATGAAGAAATAAGTGAAATACCATTTACAGCACAACTTGATTTTATGGTAGATTTTGCTTCTTCAGATAAAGATGTAAAAGAATATATTGATGATTTATTTTATTTTGTTGAACTTGAAGATATTAATGGAGATAGATTTCTATCTGAATATGTTGGGCAAATGGATAGAAATAAGGTTGATGTTATAAAACATATGTTGAATATTGATAAGGCTAGTGTAGAAGCAAGCAATGTGCAAATGCTTCTTGAACTTATCCAAAATGGAGTAGTCGATAAACATGTGTTTGATTGTATTCCTTTTGAAGGAAAAATAAATTCTTTTATTGTTGAAGATATTGATAAGCTTTATGATTCATATCTCGAAGGAATTGACCCTATAGATAAATTTGTGCCACCAGTAGAAAATCATAGTGAAGCACAAGTTCTTTTAAATATTGGTGATGTATATGAGCTAGAGGGTGAAGAAAAAATATATATTCTTGATAAAGATTTAGAACCTTTACAGCTTGGAATTGATAGAGAAACTTATTTTGAATTATTTCCACCTATTGAAAGATATGCAACAACCCAAAATGATATAGGTAATTGTTGGGAAATTACTGCGTTCAACACTCTTTTAACAGACCCAAAAGAAAGATGTTCTGTTTTGAGTTTGTTTGATCAAAACGGTGATGCTATTTCTATTTCTTTTCCAAGCAATAATGCTGGTAAAATAATTTTTGATGATGGTGAACTCCCTTTGGGGGCTAATCCTAATTATTATTCTAAAGGACCAAAAGGAATTCAGCTTTTAGAATACGCACATGGGATAGAAGAACATGAATCACAAATTAAAATTTTAAAACAACAGATAGAATATACTATTACAAATGCAAAAACTGATGATAGAAAACAAGAGTTGCAAGAAAAGTTAGCAATGCTAGAAGAAATGCTTGCAGAAGATAGAAACAATGTTGTTATTTCTTTAAATCCAGAAACGTATGAGTGGTCGTTTGAAATGTGGGATAAGCAAAAACACGGGTTTGATAATGCAGTAACTTATTCTCGTGATGGTGGTGATCCAATAATTTTATTTAAAAAGCTAGGTTATACTACAACAAGTATTAAAGATGATGCTCTGTTAATCAGTTCATTACTTGCTAATCCAAAGAATTTTGAAGATTATATAATAACATTTGGAACAAAGGATGATAATTATTTTTATCCCCAAAATACACCTATAATTCGAGACCATTCCTATAGACTTTATCCTACAAGAATAGATAAAAATATGGGAACAGTTACTCATTTTAAGCTTGTTGACCCTTCTGGCATTATAGAAATTCAAATGTCAGCAACAGATTTAAAACAGCACGACGGAATATACTCTGTTGCAAGAAGAGATAAATCTGATAAATCAAAGATTTCTTTAAAAGTTAATTATTAATTGAGACAGAAAAAATTATATAATTCTTCTGCTGAAATATTTGGTTCTTGTTTTATTTTGTTTGCAATATTAGATAAAGAAATTGTTTTAATTCCTACTTCTTCATTTTGAGTATTATCTTTGTATATATAACTCATAACTTTAAATGCTTTTTCTAGCATTGCTTGTTTATTTTCTGGATTTGAGTTCATAGAATTTTGTAAGAAGGCTGGTGAATAATAAAGAAGTATGCCACAATCATTAATGCCATTGCTGTTTAAGCCAGTTGTTAAGTTGTCTTGTTCTTCTTTTGTTAAGTTGCTAAAAGCGTTTGTTATGTTACTAACGTCATTTTGGCTGCTTGCACGACTCATTACAGCAAGTTTTAGAAGTGCTTTGTCTTCTTTTGTATCTAATTTCATAGAAAGGGTATCTGCTTTTTTCGCAAGAAAATCGTTGTAAACATCAAATTCTGATGTATTTGAAACATCACTAATTGCTTCAATACCTTGCATATAACCTGTATAAACGGGGCTTGTCATTACAAGTGAACCGTTTGGGTTTACGTGACCAGCAGCACCAGCGACATCATAAAATACATGTACCAAATATAAATCTCTAGCCTTAGGATTCATATCTTTTAAGCCTCGCAAATTGCCTTCTAAACATTCACATTGAACAAATTGAGCCAAGTTAAAACCAGTATTTAATGCGTTTAATACATCATTTTTATATGTTGTTGAAAGTCTGTTATATGAAGGGATTTCTTCTGGCATTGTTTTTAATCCAATTAATAGTGCTTCATCGTGGTCATTCGTTTTTATTCCAGTTGTTTCTTCAACATGTTTTGTAAAACTTTTTATTTTCCCTAAGTCATTTATAACAGTATATGCAATCATTGCATCAACATCTTGTGCTGTTTGAAGAACTCCTGTTGTAAAATCTCTTAGTTTTTTGAATTCTTCCTTGCTTAGTCTTACAGCGTCTTTTTGACATTTTGTAAATGCTTCATAATTATCATTTAAAACTGATTTAAGACATTCAATACCAACAATAGTTCTATCAAATTCAATGTGCTTTTCGCAAAAAAGAGTTTCTGAAATAGAACTAGATTTATTAGGGGTATTTCCTTCTGGAGTTGCATTTACACTACCAGTTAACCAAGATAATTCTGGATATCTTTCTAATAACATTTTAGTAGATTTTTCTATATCTTTTTCTGAAAGAAATTCTCGTATAAATTGTTTTGTTTCTTTTGTCCTATCAACAACGCAAGTTTTTCCAAGTTCAGAAGTTGAAAGTAAGTTTAAATCAGTTTCTTGAAGTAAAACTTTTTGTTCATTGTTGTTTTTATTTTTGTTGTTTATACCAAAAGCAATATAGTTAGTATTTTGATTTATATTATTTACAATATTCATTTTATCTCCTTGTTTGTACTTAGATAAAACAAGAAGAAAATAAAAATTGCCCTATTTACAAATACTGTTTTCTTTCTTCACCAGTTACACCAGCATATAGTTCAACAAATGGTTTTACAGTACTTGATTCTATTTTTGTAAATAAAACTTCTTCTACCTGAAAGAAACCAACTTCTGTTGCCATTTCAACATCTATTTTTATTGGTTTTGTTTCACCGTGATAAATTTTAACTCTAGTAATAGCACTTGCAGAATACTTGTGTATATCACCAACTTTAGGGTGTGTATTTAGTGCCATGGGTATTCTTGCTCTACCTTTTGTCATATCGCAACCATCAGCGATAAGAATAATACCTGCTTCTAGAGAGTGAATTTTTCTTGTTGCCATATGTCCAATAATAGATTCAATTGCTAAAGATTTAATAACTACTCTTTTATGCATATCATTTGGAAAGAATTTCAAAAGAGTTCTGTCGATTAATGGAATAGCAAGACGAACAGACATTTCTTCATGGCCTTGACGACCTATCATCATACCTAAGTCGTGCATTAAACAAGCAATGACAACACCACACATACTATCTTCAAAAGAACCTATTTCTTCTTCTTCTAAAGATGTTCTAATGCCTGCTTCGTGAAGAATATTCAACATTTTGATTGAATTACTTGTAACTTGTTTCATATGAACTGGGCCGTGGTCATTATAACCAAGACGTTTGATTGAAACATTGTTTGCATATTCTTGCATTTCTTGTAGTTCTTCATCTGCAAACAAATATTTAACTATCTCTAAACAAGTAGGAAAGTTCTTTAATCTTTCTAAAACCTTTGCTTCAATCGATTGTTCTTTTACTGATTTCATAATTCTTCACCTCTTATATATATTATACCCAATTTTAGGTATTTATATAGCAAAATTTACTAATATTCTCTAAAATTGTCACCCTGAACTTGTTTCAGGGTCTTGCTAATGGTAAGAT
>JAFTSM010000026.1 GCA_017467305.1 Candidatus Gastranaerophilales bacterium | reverse complement strand
TTCACCAACATGTTCTGGAATAAATGGTTCAGAAACAATTTCACCATTTACCATAAGCATTACATAAGCAAAGTCTTCTGTTTTATCTGGAACATATGGTTTTTCTTTTACATAAACGATGAGGCTGCCTTCTGCAACTTCGATTTCGTCTGTTGTTTCCATAATATGCTGATAAATTGGTTTTTCTTTTGTTGCTTCAATAAGACCAGCACCAGAAAGAATCATAAAACCTTCTGGAGAGATAAGAGCATCTTCCATTGTGAATGTAACTGTTCTTTCACCTTCCCAAGCTACAAGACGAGAGTTACCACGACCACCCTGTGCATAAACAGTTGTAGCTGCGCCTTCAAGACCGGAAGTTTTGAGAGTATCAAAATAAATTACTGGTTCGTGTTTATAGAAAACTTTGTTACCAATTTTCTGAGCACCTTTTGCTTTAAGAACAACGTCGCATATTTCGCGAACACCGAACTTCATAACGTTTTCCCCCTTAATTAGTGTTTATAGTTTTATTTTTTATTTAATGCAAATTTTTCATCCAATCATCTGGTTGAGATTCCGGATTTGCTCCGGCGAGTCGAGCGCGAGTATCTATATCCCACGCAGCCCATAGTCTATATCTCTCAACCAAATCATATAGTTGATAAATAGTTAAGTCTAATAGGTCTTGTAAAGGGATATGCAATCCAACAGACAAAATAGAAGTATATTGTGATAATATACTAACATTTTGATTGCCATTTTCAGCCCGCTTTTGCTCTGCCACTATTCGACGGCCTCGCATTATCTTATCTGCAATCTTTTGTGCGGCGGCATTAGCTGGGTTAAATTTTTCTTCTGCTTTACCCCCAAGACAAAAAATTTGCTCAAAATAACTTTGGAAAAAATCAAAATTATTTTCATCTACTATAAAATTCTGTTTATCCAAATTGAACACTAATGCCCTTGGAGTAAACATAACTTTATATTTTGGAAAACAAAGAGTTAAAACTTGCTGAACATTTATTTTTTTATCAGCAGCTTCTTTGCTATCCATTACCATCTTAAAAATTTGAAAATTGGTAGTTTCTGATGGAATACTTTTGTCCTGATTTAATTGCTCTTTTTTTATACAAAGATATTGTAAACCAGAAAAGAAAGTCTGTTCACCAAGAAATGCAATTTCTCTTATTTTAGGTGGTGTACAAGTTAATTGACATTCTGGGATTGGAATATCAATTCCAGACATTAAAGCGAGTCTAATATCCATTAATCGTTATACATCTCATTAAATTCTTCAATAAACTGCTCTTCATCCATAGGGTTAGGCATCCCTTTCCTATCTTCTCCACCATGAACGGTTTCAAATATTAATGTAAAACCCATAAATTCATCTGAATAAATTATTTGTGTTCCACCCACTAAAACTAAATCTCCTAATCCAGTTAATTTTTTTAATTTTAACATTGTTTCAATTTCCGCAGCAATTTGATAAGGTCTTAATTTAAAATCTTTTAATTGCCACTGAGAATAATGACAAATAATATCAAAATAAATTAAATTATCTTGATAATGAGGATTAGTATCATTTCGCTTAAACTCATCAAAAATAATATAAATATAATTTTTTACATCTGGATCAATTTGTATTTTAGGAACAATTTTTACATTTCTATTTATTAAACTTAATGCTTGTTCATCAGTTAAATTTGGTTTTGATAAAGCATCTGGAGATGTATAATATAATAATTTTTGTATTCTTTTATTATTTAAAATTAAATCAACAATTATCTCTAAATCTTTTTCTATTGCTAAAAAATTAGATTCAGGTAAGTTGACACCTTTTATAAGCATAATCCAAATTCTCCTTTTTCTCTAATTGTCAAAACAAAGATTCAACAATAATATTTCGTTCATAGTCTCCATATTTTAAAACAAATTCACCGCTCATTGGTTTTAACCATTTGAGAGTAATTGTTTTACCGTTGACTACTTTTTCTATTGGATATTTTGGATCAATTTGCCATCTTGATTCTTCTTCGCCAGAGAAAGTATAAGTATATTCAAGTTTTGGTTTAATAAACCGCTCTCCTTGAATTTCACTAATAATTGGTTCTGGTTCAATTGGTTTAACAATTAAACCACCTACTAAACCTTCTTCAACATCATCTTCATCAAGATTTGCATAATATTCTGTTGCATTTATTTCTAAAATACCTGGCATACTAATAGAGTCTTTTGCCTCAACGCGCCAACAAATATTTTCATCGCCTTCGCTAAGTCCTTGTAAATAAAATTTAGAATATCTTCTAAAATATAATAAAGCCTCTTTTGTTTTTGGTATTAATAAATTTAAGGAGTGATTAGGAGTATCTATACTAATTCCATTCTTTTGAATGTAATTAATTTTTGTTTCTACTGGTCCTCTAATAGCAGCATAAGCGCTATATACTTGTCCATCTTCTCCTATCCAGTCGATAATATAACTACAACGACGGACATCTCCTTTAAAATAGGCAAGTTCAGTTAAATCTTGAAGATAAACTAACCAGTAGGTTCCTGTTCCATACCATTCAAAAACTGTGCCAGGTCTATAACCATATTCATAACCAATAGAAATGATTTTATCATCGTAATCTTGTTTTAGTTTATTAGGATTTATTAAAGCTCTCGCGAACCTTTCATCCTCTATTCTTCTAACACTGGCGCCTTGATATGAATAAAATAAAGCATGATTTAAAGACCATCTTTTATCTCTTATCATTCTATCTTGTTGCGCCGGCCCGCCTCTATGATATATGCGGTTTCGCATATTTTCTACGTTAGGAAGTCTTTTCATTATTTAATCTCCCTTAACAATGAAATTGTTTCAAAAACCGTTTTTCGATATATATGAAAATCAACTTCGTGAATCTTTAAACCTTCAAGTTTAGAAATTAAAATTAAAAATTTTTCATCTATTTCTAAAATTTCATTTAATCCAATTAACTCTATCAATACTGTATCTATTTGATTTTGCCAATTTTCATCATTTTCACGCATGGGAATTAATTTCCAAAGTTGATTAGTTAAACGATTGATATCTGCGGCAAAAGATGCCGCAGGTATCTCAAAATTATATTTAGTAATCAAGAGCACTCACCTCTCTGAGAACAGACCAGTTGGAAGAAATATTTCCTTCGCCATCTGTCTTTCTTCTTTTATACAATCTTTGCATATGGTGAGATTGTCTCTGTGTTTCAGCTAAAAGATTTAATAATTTAGCAAGATGATTCGCTTGCGAAGTCATTTTAAAATCGGAACCACTATACTTCATGCGAGTGTTTTCAATTGACGTTACTTGTCTTTGAGTCCAAGCAATTAGCATTAGTATGGCTAAAATATTTATTTCTTCACTTGTTAAACTATTCTTAAAATAAGAACGATCAACTGTTACTACAGGATCTGTTTCATCAATATAGCCTGTAATAACATAGTCCTGTTCTGTTAAGTCATCTTTATTAACTTCAACTATATCTATAACATAATCTGAAAGAACTTTACGAGGAAATTCAAAACCAGGAATTGCATCAATAATTAAACTCTGCAAATCTCTAATAGTATCCTCTTGAGTTACTTCCACATACATATCATCTGTGATTTTACCAAAGAAACGGTCATATACATCGGCAAATTTTGTCCGCATGTGTAAAACCCCTTTCTATTAGTTTTCTTCTAATTTAGTGTATGTTCTGCGCTGTTTTGTTTCTGGAGCTGGTGCAGCATCTTCATCAATTGCTACTCTACGACGATTACCTTTTGCTGGAGCAGTAACTGGCTGTTCAGCAGCTTTATCAGCTTTATCCATCCGAATAGCTTTAGAAACATCAAAACCTGTTTTCTTTAAAATATGTTCAATTTTAATTGTATCGGTAAGAGGAAGAGAAACTGCAAACTTTTTAATCAAATCCAATCTACCTATTGGAGCAAAATCCAAAAGGTCCAAGAACTCATCGAGTGTGCCATTTTTCATAATATTCATAATCTTCTCTTCTGTATAGAAATACTCTGGTTCAGTCGGAACTCCCAAATCTTGCAAAACTTTTTTATCAACAATTTGTAAATAATTTGCGAGAAGTTCTCTTCCTCCTGCCTGATAAGTGAGCTTTTCAAGCTCTTCAAAACTAATTCCATTTTTTGTTTCCCCAGGCATAAATTCTCTACGAATATTAATTTCTGGGATTTTGTAAATAACTACACCTGCGCTAACATTTTTAACGCCATAAACAACATTTTTTTTCGCCATAATATAAAACTCCTTTTTCTCCTTGTATAAAAAATGGAGAGAGGGGAATTACTTTTCCCTAACCTCTCCCCAAGTTAAAATTTATTATTTTGTAACAACTACGTTCTGAACTGTATCCTGAAGATACCATGTTTCCATCTGACCAGCAAGTTCTGTATCAACGTATGTGCAGATATTGTTAGCAAGCATTGCTACAACGCCAACTTTCTGGTATACGTGGAATTCTTTACTCCAGTCAGCATTGCTATCAACTTCGCGCACAAGTGTGCCACCTTCGAATGCAACTTTAACTGGTTTTGTATCAGCGCCTGTTGGGATAATCCAAGCATAACCTGGGTCGATAACTTTAGTTGTGTTTGTTTCATCTTCAAAGCCCTGTGGAAGGATAACAACTTTCTTACCTTTGTAATCAGCAAGACGACCTGTTCTCCAAAGTTCAGCTTTCATAGCTTCTGTGTATCTCCATGCTTCCTGTGGAATCATTCTTACTGCAAATTCATATGTGCAGTAGATTGTTGGTTCACCGTAAGCAGCAGCAATTGTAAGAAGTCTGTCAAATGCAGCTTCATCAAAACCGTTAACAGCAACTCTGTTAGCTGGTGGAAGCTGATTTACGGAAGCTTTAAGTGCTTCGCCAATTTCACGATAGATGAGTTCATCCATGCTTTCCATTACGAGGTTTGTAAGTTCAGCAAAATCTACACGACCATCAAGGAATTCTTCAAATCCGATCTGTGCAGCACCGCCAATAGCAGATGTCTGAACTTCGAAGCTTTCTTCCATTGCGCTGAGTTTAAATACTTCATAAACACCAGCAAGACCTACTCTTGTAATGAACTGTTTTGCACGAGTTCTAGAATTACCAAGTTTACGTCTAAAGAGTGGTTTGTCACCCTGTTTAAATACTTTTGTTTCTGCGAACTGTTCGTAAGCAATTGCTACTTTCTTTGGAACAACGTCAGAAATGATTTCTTCCATAATAGAGAAGATGTAATTTTTATTTTCACGATATGCTGCGTAAGAACCTGCAAGTTCTGCGAATTCTCTACGGAGTGTTTCGTTAAGTGTTTCATAGCTAAAGCTTTCGCCATTAAAACTGTAAGAAGTAGGAGCGGAAGGATTAGCTTTTGCAACCATAATACCAAGCTGTACTAAATTTTTTCTATCTAAAGCCATTATTTCTTACTCCTTTCTTAAGCAATACGCATAATTTTTACACCGCGCTGGAAGTCAGGCATTGTGTAAACTTTAACTACCTGCCATTTCATGTCGCCTTCGCCAACTGCAAGGATACCGTCTGCGCCTGGTGTAAGAACATCACCAAGATTAAGTTCTTCTGCGTTAATCATGTTTGTTGTGTAAATATCACCAACATTTGTTTTGAATACTCTTGGAACCATTTTTGTGCCTTCTGGCATCATTTTTGGTTCAATTTTTGAAGCGATATGGAATGGATCTTCATTGTAGTGAAGTTCATACATATCAGCTGGTGCTGTAACTTTTTCAATATCATTACCATCAGCATCTTTACCACCGTAGTAACGAGACTGTTTATCAAAGTTCATTTCGCCGTTTGATGGGCTGTAAACACGTGCTACATAGTTATCTTTAATCATTGCGAATTCGCAATCTAACTGATGTTCACGATAAAGTTTGATTTCGTTGAAAACAAGCATCCATTCGCCAGCGCCTGTAAAATTAACTTCGCCGTTCATATAGTCATATTTTACAAACTGACCATTTTCAAGAACTGCAATGTCTTTATTTGCTGGAAGCTGTGCATAAATCTGAGCTGTTCTCTGAGCTGAAAGATGGTTTGGTTCAACCTGACCGTAACCATATTCAACAAAAGATGCCTGACTCATACCTTTAAGTCTATCTTTAAGCATTTTAGTTTTCCTCCATTAAATATTTTTTTATTTTGTTTCATTCGCAACTGCGCGAGCTGCTTTTACCCAAGCTGGAACAATTTCTTCTTCCATCTCAACGCTATTTAAGTTATAAGTTGTTGGACCTTCATTTGTATCTTTTTTATCATCTTCAAGGTCAAAACTTACCTTGTTGCGCACACAAATAATTGACAATTTAGCTTCAATGTCGTCAATTGAATATTGATCGATGTTGTCCAAAACATCTTTCTTATCTTCATCAGAAAGCATATAGAAGCTATCAACCATAGCAACTTTATCTTTTCTTTCTGCTGCGAGTTTGAATGTTGTAAGCTCGCCATTTTCTGTTTTAAGAGTTTCAATTTCATCAAGGGCTTCCTGATGACGAACTTCAAGATCAGAATATCTTGCAAGTAAATCTACATATTCTGGAATTTCTTCAAGAGAATAGCTATGTTCAGCTTTTGGTTCTTCTTTTTCGCATTCGCATTCATCAAGAGGTTTGCCGCATTCTGGACATTTCTCTTCTTCTTTTTCAGAGAATTCTAAAGCTTCTTCAGCAACTGCTTCTTCTTCAACCACAATAACTTCAGTTTCTTCTACAACAGTTTCTTCGATAACTTCTTCTTCAACTACTTCCAACATATCTTTTTCTTCTAAATTCATTGATGCTCCTCCTTCACTAAGAATTTCTTTAATTTCTTTCATCATTGAGAAGAGCTGCTGTTGGAAGCTATCCTCAAATGAAAATTGTACATTTGTAATTTGAGCGCCCTCAAAGCAAGGTTCCTCTTCTTCTCCGAGGATACAAAGCTTAGAGATTATTGCGTCATTAATAATAAAAAATTCTGGTTTTTCATTCTGGTCTTTTGCCCAAAAACCTTTTACAGAATCTTTTTTTAACTCCATTGATTGGTTATTACCAAATTCCAAAACTCTTTGTGCTTCTGGATATTGACCAGTCCATAAATATCCTTCTGTCATCAGATATTCACGTTCATCTTTTCCATCATCTAAAAATTTTTGGAACCATACTTTTGCCCCAAGATCTACGAAGCCGTATGGTCTTGTATCATCTGTAACAACAAGTTTACCATCTTCAATAACTAACTGTTTATTATGTTCTTCAAAATCTTGAGTGCTCTTATTAAATGTCCCTACGATAGGACTACCAGGAAGAGTCTGCGCAAGAATATCACGCGCAAACTCTTTTGTAATAACAGTTCTGTTTCTGTTTTTTTCGTCCTGCACATAGCATACTTTTATCTGACATTTTGATATAAGAGGATTAATGGAGGTTATATTAACAAATTCAACAGGTGTATCTAATTTTACACTAACATGTTTCATTTTTATGTATCCCCCTCTAATTCATTGATTCTTTATTTTGAATAGTTTTTTCGCTTAGCTGTCCTTCTTCTTTTTTAGGACGTCCGCTATTTGCCTCTGATGTCTTTTGAGTTTTAGAAGTATTTGATTGAGTTTTATTGCCCAAAATATCTTCTCCACTTAAAGTTGAGGACATAAGAGGTGGAATCATAATTTCTGATAGATGTAAAATTTCATTTTCAAAGTATGCTGTATTAAGAATTGAACTTTGAGAATGACCAAGTGCAACTTGTGGTAGCATTTTTGAATAACCAATTTGAACTTGTTCTTTATACATTTTTGAAATTTCTTTATAATTATATTGTGTTGTTTCCAACATATATAATCTAAAATTGTATTTCTTTGGATTTTTAGAATGTTTTTGAGTAATTCTATCAAAGAAAACATTAAATTGAAATAACAATGGTCTAATTAAACTTTCATCGTTCAAAATAGATTTTTCCAAAGCAATATTGCCATCTGTATTAAAAAGGTTTTGCGCCACACCAAAAGCGTTATATACTGAACGCTCAACTTTTTCAAGATCGTCTGTTGTAGTTGCTGTATTACTGTCAGACATATTAATTGATTCAACATCAGTAAATGTTGTTAATACATCAACGCCAACAGCTCGACGCAACATTTGCACAGCATTATTATGAATATCTGCGGCTTCATCCACGTCAAAAATCAAATCACCATTTTTATCAAGCGGCAATTTTTGAACAATTACCTTTAATAATTTCTGCATTTGTTTGCGGCGATCTAAATCTTGGGCCGCATCCAAATCAATAATATTTGGAATAGCGTTTATAAATAATGGAATATCTAATCCACCATCTACATTACTTAAACTAAATTTTATTGTATTTGCTGGTTCTAAAAGATACCAACTTCCAATATTATCACCCACAAAATCAGGCTGAAGTTTTCTTTGTTTATATAACATATATCCCTTTTGGAATTCTGAAGGGAATAGTTTTAGCACTCTTAAACGATAATTTATATCAGAAAATTTTTCGTCAAAGAAACGCATATTAAATTCAATAGCAGGAAGATTTCCTACAGAGTATCTTGAACGACAATATTCAATAGGTAATTCTTGAAGAAGTAGTCCATTTGTGCCTTCAACAATATATCCATAATAAGCACCATCTTTAATTACTTTTAAGGCAATATCTGAACATACTTTCTTTATATAAGAATTATCTAAATAATTCAAGATTTTTGTAAATTCGCCAACAACTTTTTCTTCTTTAACACTTTCGTCATATATTTCTGGAACTACATACCAGTCATATCTATACATATTTGCTAAATAATTACAAACACGTTGATAAATACCACTTGTTCTATAAAAATAATTAGAAATTTCTCTTAAAGCTTTTAGATCAAGTCTTTCAAGAGCTTCAAAAATAAATCTTTTACTACCAAGATTTCTATTTTGAGATTGATTTAAATTACCAAGATGAATAATAGCATCATCAATTGTTTTTACCCCAACCTTTATTCTACCATACTCATTTCCAACTTCTCTACTGGTATTATACATATCAAAGCCTTTGCTGCGAATTTCTTCCTGTCTTGACATTTCTTTCTCCAAACCGTCACCTCCTCTTTATTAATACATATCATATGACCAAATATAGCCATAAGCTGTTTTTCTTTTTTTTAAAGCACATGCTGAAATATTTGCGGGAGGTTTACCCAATGCTTTTGCTGCGTCCCGCACAGATTTATATTTTTTAATAAAATTCATATTTTTATCATACTGATAAATATCTTGTCTATATTTTTTATCAAGAGGCATTATTTTATCTTTTTTATCTAAAGACAATAAAAAACCATAAGCACTATTTTCTTTATTATTAATAACTTTTGAAATTGAACTTCCATTATTGTTAGCAACACATCTTTGTGCTTCCCGCATAGAATCAAAAGATTGAATAAAATTTCCTTCTAAATCATATTGATGAACTGGAATTTTTTGTTTATCTGAAACAAAATTTCCACCTTTTGTTAAGTTATATCCATTTTCATCAATATATGTTTTATAATATTTAATCCAATACTGTTCTCTTTCATTTAATAAAGTATTTTCACATTCTTCTATTAAAAAAGGTTTAAAATTATTAATACCATATTTATTAAAAGCATTATATAAACTATATTTTCTATCTTTACTTTGTTGTTTATGTTGTTGCCATCTAATTTTATATGTTCTTATAGTTTGTCCAACATAAACAACTTGATTAGTAAGTAAATTTTTTATTCCATAAATCTGTCCCATATTAGTAGCCTGCTTTTTTTAAGATATAATCATAACTAATTAAATTTTCTTCGGTATATGGAATTTCTATTAAATTAAAACCATGAAGTGCGCAAAAACGTCTTTTCTTATTATCATTAAATTGTTGTTGGAATAATCCTTTTTTTCCGCCAAATTTTGAACTTGGCTCATAATGCTGTTTACCTTGGTATTCAATGATAAAATCAATATTACCATCATCATCAAACACCACAAAGTCAAATCTTAAATATTTACCATTTGAACTTTTTAAATTTGGAAAAACATATTCCATCTGGAAAGGTAAACCCGATTCTGTTAAAATTTGTTCAATTTTTATTTCTGCTCTTGATGCTCTCATCAGATTCTCCTTTCTTAATTTATAAACATTAAATCTTTTACATTAAAGTTTTTCTTTTTGCGTTTTTGGTCTTCTTCTTGTTTAATATAATACAAACCATATTCAAAAGCTGAAAATTTATCTTTTCGAATACTACGATTAGCCTGCTTGAGAATAATATTAATTCCTTCATTTTCTTCACGCAAATTCATCATTTCTTCTTTTAATATGGAAGTTAAACTAAAAGGATGTAAATAATTTGCCCTTTCTTCTTGGCTCATATTTTGTCCTAGTTTGGTATTTATTAATTTTGTTTTAGCTTCACGCTCATTAATCAAGAATTTTACCTTACCGGCCGCAAGCTGTGTTTGTGCGTTAGCATGAGCTTCTGTATTAATTGGCGCATTTGCTTTAATTAAATACATTGCATTTTGCTCTGTATTTTTTGTGCTATATTTTTTATAATAATTTTCTTCATCATTATAAACGCCAAAGTCAGGTAAAATATCTCCTGTTTCTACATCTGTCTGAGGTTTTACCATGTAGTCTACTAAACCAATACCTAGACCATTAGCATCTATTACAAGGCGACGAGCGCGATATTTATAAAATAGTTTTTTAATTTTTATCGCCTGGTCTTCAAAGTGGTCGTCCGCATAAGTATAAATATTAACAAGTGATTTCACTGCTGGGCCAACTTGTTGCGGCACAACTTTAAATACACAAATTACACTATCACAACCTTTTCTACCAACGTCGACTGAAAGTATGTAGTAGCTCGAAGAGCTGCTACGGCCAGAGTATTCATATTCTGGTTTTTGAAGCACTCTATTCTTATCATAGATTTCTCCGTTAAAGAAAGCCCCATCCCCAGTTCCTGACCACTTGGATTCATATTCGCGAGCGAAGGAAGCCTCATTATAAGTGCCATCTCGTTTGAGGTCATTAACAAAACTTTTGTCAAGAAGTTTTACCAAAACAGGAATTCGCCAAGTTCCGCCCATAATAAAAGCTTTCTCCGGTTCAGTAATCATCCAAACTAAAAGCTGAATGAGTTTATCATAGGAGAAAGTATTTTTCCATCCTGCTGTTGTTACATAAATTTGACTCTTATTAAGTGTTTCTTCTGGTTGAGTAGAACCATCCATACAAAGACGTGAAACGTTCATTGTAGGAATAATAACACTTGAAAGAATTTCACCATCAACACCAACACATTCTTCTATAAGTCCGCCATGTCGACGTTTACCTCTAGATTTCTCGCTGGCCGCAAGGTTATCAAAGTAAGAACCATTTTTAAAAACATATTTTACATAGTCTTTACCTTCACGAGTTTTGCCAGGTCGGCGATCTATCTCGCGCTCAAAAGCCGGCACTA
>JAFTSM010000025.1 GCA_017467305.1 Candidatus Gastranaerophilales bacterium | reverse complement strand
GTTAGCCCAATGGTCAGCAGGAACGTCGCTGTATACAGCAGAGTTTGACGCATTGAAAGCACTCATCATGAAAAATACAGCAAACATAGCTAAAATCTTTTTCATTTTTTTCTCCATCTCGTGTAGTAAACTAAACTAACATCTAAATTATATAATAATTGATTTTATAATGCAAATTTGAACAAAATTGTGCAAAAAATTTTTGTTTGTTTTATAATGGATTTGCAAATGCACTTGTAGCTCAGTTGGTAGAGCAGTTGACTCTTAATCAATTGGTCGAGAGTTCGAGTCTCTCCAAGTGCACCATTTAAAAGACTTCTTCGGAAGTCTTTTTTTGTCGAGACTATCTCACTGTGAGAGTTTACTTGTGGTAGTCCAGTATTCCTTTTTTATCTGGATTGCTTCACTTTGTTCGCAATGACAATAAAAAGATTTGAGGTTTGTGTTTTAATCGAACAATTTGTGGGGTTGGTTTGCAAAGTGTAATCCAACAGAAACAGCTTTTATGCGTAAATAATTTTACTATATGGATTTGTTGCAGTTGCTTCAAATCTACCTTCATCATCAAGACATTGTAACTTTCCATTGCTCAAAACAATTTGATCATTGTATAAATTTGGATAATCCATAAAATTAACCTTTGAATTTGGGCATTTTTCTTTTATAAATCCCATTAATAGAGTTATTGTATCATCTGTGTATTTGTCACATCCCAGAACAATGCTTATTTCAAGGTTATCTTTGTTACAATTACTTGTTAAATAATCAAGTAATAAAAGATTACTACGTTTATCTGCCATAGGACACAGATGTAAAAGTGTTTGCAAATTATTTTTTCTATAAACAAAAGAAACAGCCGCACATTGATACAATCCAGATGTTCCAATTGTAGATTTTAATCTCGTTTGTATTGCGATAGACCCACCTGGGTTATTAAAATTTGAAATTTGATAGCCTCTAACTTTTCCTTTTATATAAGGCAATTTTTGAGGATTTAATTCTTTTTTAAATGTGATATTGCCTGTTTCTTCATCTCGCTGAATAAAATTATAATGAGTTCTATATCTAGTTGTTAAACAAGACTCTGGAAATCTACTCTCTGGTGCGTGTATGTATTTAGGGGTTAATAATTCACCTTGTTTTCTTTTTACTAGGCTTTTATTTACTTCGCTAATTGGTTGATTATTTAAATCAACATTTTGAAAAGTTTGTTGAGGTTGTTTTATTTTAGTTCTTTTCTCAAAACTAATACTATAATATGTATGATTAATTGCATTGATTTTCATACTGTTTTTAAAAACCGTAAGAAAATTTTTTGCTCTAATCTTGCAATTTGTTTTTTATGTGTTAAATTATAATTATTCTAAAGATGTGTGTCACTCTGCTGAAGAAAAAGATTAAATATCTTTTTCGAGAAGAGGGGCGGTAGACGCATCAGCCAAAGAAAATTGACAACTGAATAATAAAGCTAGAAATGGCTGATAATGAAAATATGGGCGTGTGGCGAAATTGGTAGACGCACTTGACTTAGGATCAAGCGCCTTCGGCATGGGAGTTCGAGTCTCTTCACGCCCACCATAAAAAAGAACCTTGAAAGAGGTTCTTTTTGTCTGTGTTTATTAAATTTATTCACTCACTTAATCTATCTATCTATCTATCTATTTTGTTTCCTATAAGTTTAAAAGGTTATTTATTAGTTGGTTCTTTCTATTATTAAACTCTTCTTCTGTTATTATCCCTTTTTGATTTAATTCATTTAGTGCTTCAATCTCTTTTTCTAGTTTTTTTGTTTTTTCTCCTTTTGTTTTTGAAGAATATGCCCAAATAAGAGTTATTATCCAACCAAATGCAGTTAGACCAAATAATAGATTTACCCAAAAGATTATATTTCTGCTTGGGTGTTTTCTTATAAATGCTATACGTGTTGGGAAAAAGTATACATACAATGATATCGCTATTAGTGCAAACATTACTAGACTTGAAAAAAATATGCTTAAAATTTCATTCATATTATGCTCATTTCTTTTTTATTTTATTTTAAATCATTAAGTTGAAATAATCTATAAGTAATATTTTGAAATGTAGTTGGGGAAGTTTAAAAAATTTAAAATTATATGAAAATGTGTATAATATATTTATTATGAAAAATGTGGAAATTTTAAAGAAGGTTGTTCCATTACTTCGTGAAAACGAGGAAGTAGTTTATATTCCAGAAAAGTGTAAAGGGAATTTTGCTTTTCATCTTTTTTTTCTTATTTTTTTATTAATTGTTATAGAAATGTTCTTTTACCAAAATTTAGAGAATTCTTCAAAAGATACAATAATGCTTTTACTTGTATGTTTACTTATGTTTCTTTCTATGATTATTGTTTGTGTAGTAACTTTTAAATCAAATTTCATTGTGATAACTAACCAAAGAGTGATTTGTTCTCGTTATTTCAAAATTACTATTTTTGAACGTGATAATATCCAAAAAATCCATTATTCATATCAAAATGATAAACATTGTATTTCTAATGTTTTAATAGAAATAAAAGATTCTGCTCCTTATATTATTGAATATTTTGATTATAAAAAGATAAAAGAACAACTTGGATTATAAAAAAAGACGGATTTTTAAATCCGTCTTTTTTATTTCTTTAATCCCAATCATAGCTTGAATAATCTTCGTGGTGATTTGTTGAATTATAACTTTTTATTGGGTTATGGTTTTTGTCATATTGGGTTATTAAAACATCATCGGTACAAGAGTATATTCCGTGACATTGGTGGTATCTATCTCGTTCTCTTAAGAATTTACTACTTAGATAACCAGTTGTATTACCATTTTCGTCTTTATATTCTATTTCCATCGTAGGAGCACCAAACTCTCTACCAGATAATAGTATATCTTCTTTTCCATCTTCATAAATTCTTTTTGATATATATTGGGGTTCGCCATTTCTATAATCAGTTACATTGATTCTTTCCCATTTCCCACCTTGCTCATAACCACCATAGCCGTAATCATTTAACCCAAAATAAGTGTATTCTGGACATTCTTCAACAAGTAATTTTTCTGAATTATAAAATTTATTTCTTACGTGCCTTACATCACTAGAAGTATCTTTTATGCTTAAATTTGAACCATATTTTTGATTATTCCCCTTTGTAATGGTTCTAGTTTTATCTCTTAAATTTCTTACTATCTGATTTTCTGTAAATGTTGTGCTATTAGATATTTTGTCGTAAAAATATTCGTGATAGTGTCCCTTTTTGTTAACAACTTTATTTAATTTCCCATTTTCTCCATATTCATAAATTGTTTCTTTCATCAATCTTCCTAATTCGTCAATGGATTTACTTTTAATTGGTTTCCCATTTTTAAACTCTGCAATTGTCTTTTTCCCTTCTTGATTTACAAACGCTTTTACTAGGTTTTTATTTTCTTTAATGATGTGACCATTTTTAGTTTTTATAAATTCTCTTATAGTTTCACCACTTTTACTTATGACAGATAGTATTTTTCCATCAGAATCATATTTGAATTGTTTGCTGATGTTTTTTGCCCCTTCTCTTGCACTAGATTGCAATATGCCATTAACGTAGTTTAACTCTATAGAATCACCATTTTTTAATATATCTTTTACTGTCCCTGTGAATGTTTTTCCTTTAACAATGGCTATCCCTTTATCAAAAACAACATCTGTTAATTTTTTAGGTAGTTTACTTATTTTTATTCCTTTTGCAATACAAATACCTATAACAGCTATTGCAGCAAGGGTTCCAAGTATCATTGCTGTTTTCTTTTTGTTATCACTTTCTGTTGTTTCTTGAACTTCTACAACTTGAATTGGTTGTTTTGTCTCTGATAACTTTTTTTGAAGCACATTAGTGCTAACAGATAAACTTTGAATATCCATTTGCTTTTACCTTCTTTTACTTCCTTACCAATTAAAAGAAAATTAAAATTTGAGAATTGCTTTGAACAAAAAAAATATTAAAATTTGTAAAATAAAAAAGACGGATTAAATATCCGTCTTTTGTTTTATATCATATATTTTAAGGTTTTATTCTGCAGTAACCAGTTGCTGTTATGTTTCGATACCACATCCAATTATCTTGTGTACCCTTCATATAATATTCGCCAGTTTGAGTGTTTATTTTAACTGTTCTCATATGGTGTCTAATTGAAGGTTCCCATAATGGATCATATAATTTCAATGTTCTACCATCGTTTAGCATACTTACTCTATCAACTTTTTTCATAATATGAGTTTTTTCTGGTTTATAGTATTTGTGCATTGTGTTTGAATATAAATTACCATCTCTCATTACAAAATAATCGTTATATTCTTCAAAGTCATCAATGCTTCCATCAACTCTTTTTGCGTAACATTCTATAATGTCACCATTTTTAATTGGATATGCAAATGCTTCACCTTTATCTAATTTTGTTGTACCTATTTTTGTAAGTAAAATTTTAGGAGTTGATAAATCAACAGCAAAAACAATATTGGCTGATAATAAAATGCCTAAAATTGCAATTAAAAATTTTTTCATAAAACTTATCACCTTCTATAAACTAACACTTGAATTATATCATATTTTCTACTTTGTAAATTATTTGTAATGATATTTGTTTTTAGGGCAACTAACTCACTTTATTTGGTTTATACACAGTGAGTAAGGAATGTTATGAATATATCTCCAGTAGTAAATCAAATTTTCAAAACGGAAAGACAAAATAATAGGCAAGACTTAGGTAGTATAACTTATTCTTCCTTAAATGCTATAAATTTTTCAACTACAGCATCTACAACAGCATCTACTACTGCTTTTATTAATAATTCAACAACAGCCTCTACAACTGCTTCGACAACAGCATCTATATTTAATAATCCAAAATACAAAAATATTATTTTCGCAGCTTCTTCTGTCTTGATATTAATGGCTACATTATCTGGCTTAAAGTCTACGAGCAAAGTTCTGGATGAAATTTTTGCTAATCATAAAAATTCTGTGAATAATAAGTTGTTGAAAAATATTGGCATCTTTGGGTTAACTTGGGGGAGTATCCCTATTCCTCTTCAACCAGTTAATCTATTAGATGATGAAACAATAACAACTTCATTAACTAAAATTTTTAATAATGCTTGTAAAGAAAATTCAATTGAAGATGAAGATAAACCTATAATAGAAGTTACATATCAAGATAAATTATTTCAAATTGATAAAAGTGGTGAAGTAAAATCTAAAAAAATTCCTAGAAATTATGAACGTATAGCTTGTAATGGTTTATATGATTCAGAAAGTCATTTGATTAAGATAAACGCAGATGTTTGTAAATTTAGGCTTGAACTTGAGGAAGCCATTGCTCATGAAATATACCATGCAAAGGAAGCAATAATTAGAAATAGTATTTCTCAAGAAGAAAGAGAAGTTGCTGTAAAAAAAGTTCTACTTGATAATATTAAAAATGGTGATAATATCTCCATAATTCGTTCTTATAATGGAAAAAATAATCAGTATAAAACAATGGAATCACCAATAATATCAAATAAAATGAAACAACCTTTTGTTGATTTTGTTGAGTCTCATTTGTTTGCTAAAGATGACTCTTTATCAAAAAAAATGGAAGCTTATTATCATTTAAAATATGAGGTAAAAGAAGCAGATAGAACAAGAAAAGAAAAACAAGATTTAGAAAAATTGAGTTCTGATTTGGCTGATATTATTGCTGGTATCGAAGATTTAAGCTCAAAAAATACCATTCATAAAAAGAATTGTAAGTCTATCTTTACAAGAAAGAGTGTAAAAGAAAAATTATTGTTCGAATACATTACAGCTCTCGAAAATCGTTATCAATACTTTAAAAAACAAGAACAAAACATTGCTGTAAAAGAGTTAACATTGGAAGAAAGAGCAAGTATCGAAAAATCTATTTCTTCTAATATTCAATCGGTTGAAGGCAATGTAACTCTTGAACAAGAAAGAAAGAAAATAGAAAAAATTGAAAATCCAATAATTAGATTTATAAAATCGGCTAAATTAAGAAATAGTTTATCCTACGATTTATACTTCAACAGTGAAGAAGAATTTTTTGCTAGAAAATCTGCAAAGCAAAATAGATTGAATGAACTTGAAAAAGAATTGAAACTATTGCAAGAATTTGGTCGAGATGCTCATAATGATAATAAAGATAAAATAACAACAAAAATGGCTTTTTCAAAAAATGGAAAATCTTTTAAAACCAAAAGTGTTCGTAGAGAAATGAAAGAAATAAACGCTCTACTAAAACAGGAAGAAAACTCATATAAGAAACACTTGGTTAATAGAAATTTGCGTAACAATCCAGAAGATTTAAAATGTAAGTTCCAATATTTGGTTGTTACTGCTTTTCCTGATTTGATAGAAACATTAGAGCTTAAAAGAGGGTGATTTAAATCACCCTCTTTTTCTATTCGTTTATATCTGCTAATTTTTTGTACCTATAAGCTTTAATTTTGTTATCTGTATTTTTGTATATATGGTATTTGATTTCATTTATTTGTTGTTTTTCGTGTGCTCTATAAAATTTTACATCTTTAATAAGTTCAAGATCTTTAAGCGCTTGTTCATAGTCCCCTTTAGATATAGAGTTCCAAGAATTAATTGTTACTAGTTTAAACAAAAAGTCTGGGGAATATCCAATGTGTTTGTTCTCTGAAACAAGTTTATTTACTTTGTTTAGTATTGCTTCAGCTTTTTCGTTTTGTTGAATTTTGTTATAAAAATGGACTTTTTCTAGTTCTTCTTGTAAGGTTTTGACATTGTTTTTTCCAAGTAAATTACTGTATACAGAAATTGCTTTATCAAGATATTTTTCTTCTTCTTCTGTGTTTCCAATTTGAGCATAAGTTCTTGCTAAAACAGAGTATACATCTTTCAAGTCTTTTTCTGTTTCACCTTGATATTTTAAGTTGTGTTCAAGTGCCTTTTTACTATATTCTATTGCAGCATTTGTATTGCCTAAATTTACATTTGATTCTGCAATATCTTTGTATAGTTCTGCTAATTTATGTGCCGTTGGTTCATATGTTTCATATAAAATAGCAGCTCGTTTTCTTTCGTTTAGTGCAGCTTTGTGGTCATTTATTGCTTGTTCGTAACTGCTTAGTTTATCAAGGTATTTTGCGTAGTAAATAGGCGTAATTTCTTTGGACGCTTCAGTTAGCTCTTTATATTCGTCTACGTATTTTTTTACTTTTTTGAATTCTTCCATGTCTTTGTATACATCTATGAACTTTTCATAAATGTAATGTGCGAACATTTTTGAATCTTTTGGAAAACTATCTGAGTAGAAATCGTTCATTTGTTCAATATGCTCAATTGCTTTTTCTAAATTTTTTGAATCTTTTTCTATGTCACACAGCATATTGTGGTATTCAAGTTTCTCTATATAAGTCTTATCTTTATAATATTCTTCTATAAGTTCTCTTGCCTTATCAAATTGTGAAGTTTCTTTTTCATAAGTGTTTTTAGCATTGACAATAGCCCCTTCTAATCCTTTGTCATTTGGGGTGTATTTTTCTGCTTTTTCTATTACTTTGAACATCTCATTGTAATTATCTGTATCAGAATATACAGTGATATAGTAACTATAAACTTTAGAAAGAAGACTTTCGTTATTTGTTTTAATTGCTTCTTTCTCTAAATCTTTAAGTAGTTTTAGCGTTTGTTTTGCATTTTCTTGTGCTTTTATATATCTTAGTTGATGTTCCTCTTTTTCAGCTTCATCACTTCTTGCAATAACGTATTTAAGTGCTTTTGAAGGTTGTTCAAAGTGTGAATAGAATGTTTCATAATTTCTTTGGGTATTTATATGCAAAGATTTATCTGTTGGATGTTTTTGGGATATTGCTTCTGCCTTTTTTATTAGTTCAAGAACTTTTAGTGGAGATTGAGTGTAAATACTTGTATCAATTAAATCTGTGTATGCGTAGCCCAGCCCTAGAGAGTCTTCTCCATATAATTTTCTACTTGCTTCTACTTCAATATTTGCTATTTTTAATGTTTTTATTCCATTTTTTTCTTCAAAAAGTTTATTAAATAAAAGACCTTTTACTTTATCGATAGAATCGTCATTTAAATTTTCAGCTTTTGCTTTTTTTATTTCTTTAAGAAATTTTTCTTCATTGAACTCTTCTTGAGCAAAAACTGGTGCAATTGCCAAACAGCAAATTAATGTTAATGTGCTTAATTTTTTTGTATACATTTATCCTCCAAACTTTATTGTTGTATAAAATTTAAAGTGCCCAAAAATAGAGGGGTAAAACAAAAATATTTATGAGAACTTAAATCGTAAATAATTATTAACAATGGTAACTTTTGTTTTGGATTTCGTCAAATAATTTTATGTTTGCATATTAAGTATATAAACATTTAATTTTTCTACATTATAGGATGTAGTTTTATTGCCTAAAATGTAGTTTTAATTTATAATTCCAGTATATTGTGGAATAAGTATATAATTTTATAGTTTAAGTGAGGTACAAATGAACATTAGAAAGAATTTAGCAGCAATTTTTTTAAGCTTAACTTTGTTGCTAACTAGTGTTTCTACTGCATTAGCAAAAAGTTATACAGATATCCCTGATGACTATTGGGCTGCAGAAGAAATCGAAGACGTGGTTACAAAAAATATTGTTCCTTTATATGGTGACAATACTTACAGACCATTAGAAACTGTTACAAGGGTTGATTGGACAGAATGGTTGTTAAGAGCTTTAGGTCTAGCTCAAGCACCTATTACCGCTGAACCAAATTACTCAGACGTTGATGAAACTACTTATGGTTACCCATCAATCGCTCGTTCAGACCAATTTGGTTTGATTTATGGTTATACTGATGGCGAATTTAAACCTCAAAGATTTATTACAAAATGTGAAACAGCTTCTATTATGAGTCACATTACAAAAGATACAGAAGTTGATACTGCTAACTTATATCAATTTGCTGATAATCAAGAAATTCCTAACTGGGGTAGATATCCATTCTCTAAAGCTATTAAATATGGCTTGTATGTTAACTATCCATTAGAAACAGAATTAAATCCAAACAGAGAATTAAACAGGGCTGAAGCAGCTGTTCTTCTTGCTAGATTAATGAGAGCTTTAGACTTAGTTGATGATAACTACAAAGCTGAAGAACCTCAATCTGAAGTTCCTGCTGAACCATCAGAATATATTCTATCTGTTGAACACTTGGATAACTATGGTAAAGCAATTGTTGATAGAGTTAATATTACTAATTTAAGATTAATCATCTTAGCTAAGAACGTATTCAAAGTTCACTTCTTAGAAAAATTCAACTCTACAAAAGCTCAAATTGGTGATGTAGTTCCTTTCTACTTCAAAAAAGATGTAGTTACAAAAGAAGGTACTTTAGTTATCCCAGCTGGTACTAAATTATATGCTACAGTTGCTGAATTAAGAGATAAAGATTGGGTTAACAAAAACGCTGAAGTATATTTACACTTCACAAAAATGGTGTTCCCAAATGGTAATGAATATCCATTTATTGCTAGAGTTTTAAATAACCAAGAAGGTGTATTAAGTGAAAACAAATGGTTAAAACCATTAGAATACACAGTTGCTGGTGCGGCTGTTGGTGGTGTTGCGCTTGGTCTTCCAATTGGTGAGGCTAACGACCGTTCTGGTGACGGTATGGCAATTGGTTTCCCAATCGGTGCTGGTGTTGGTTTAGCTACAGGTTGGTTAACTCCTGGTGTTAACTTCAAAGCTGGTAAAGATGAAGATGTATTAGTTGAATTGAAAGTTGATTGTAGCTTATACAATGACTATTCAAAACAATATGTAACTACTACAAGAACAATTGTTGAAGAATAATTCAATAAGAAATAAATAGAAAAACCCCGAATTATCTTCGGGGTTTTTCTTGTAAAACGCTATAAATACATTTATAATATGTATATGGCAAATTTAGATTTATTATTAAAAGATTTGACTAATAAAGACGAGAAAAAAGCTATTGAAGCGGCTCGTTATATGATTGATAATTCTGATGTTGAATTATACAAGCTATTAGTAGAAAAAAGTGACTTTCTATTTGAATTTATAAGAAATAATGTTTGCAAAAGAATTGAAAAAGTTGTTTCAATGGATAATTTTGCAAATATTCTAAATTTTTGGAGCGTATATTCTCCATATTATGATGATTTATTCGCTAGTATTTTGTCTAAACATGCAACTCAAGATTTAACAGATGAAATTTTTGAATTGCTTGAAAAAGGAACAGTTGAACAAAAAGCGTACGCTGCAAAATATTTTTCTTATATTCCCGATACTATTGCATTAGAACCTTTAAGCAAGTATGCGTTTTCTGATGATGAAAGTTTGGCTTATAATGCAGCTGAAGCACTTGGACAAATGCAAGATGATATCTCTTTTGATATTGCATTAAGCAATTTGTCTTCAGATGATGATTTTGAAGTGCTGAAAGCAGTTAAGTTTTTTGTTGCATATGGTAAAAATTATCCTTTAAAAGATATTTTTGATGCTTTAGAAAAGTCAAAAATGCCAGAGAATATTGCAGGGCAAATTCCTTATATGGAAAGTTTATTGGTGCTTTTACATAATGAACATAGACAACAAGCTTTGCTTACTATTTCTTCAATATTGAATGGATTAGGGGAAATTCTTCCTTTATCTGATATTTTTCAATTTGAGTTATATGAAATTCTAGAAAATTTAATTAAAACTAATTCTGGCGAAAACAAGAATAGTGGTTTGATTGCTTCAGTTTTATTGGCTGCCTTGAGTAGGTTTACAATGTTCTGTGAGAATCAAGAATATATTTTTGATGAAGATAAGGATACAAAACAAGAAGTTTTAGCAATAAAAGATTTATTACAATCTCAAAATGAAGAATTTTGGAATATGCAAAAACATTTTGTTATTTCTGAGTTAAATCAAGATGATAATAGAAAAATGCTTGTTCTTCCTATAATTGCTGAGTTCTCTCTCGTAGAGGCTATTCCGGATTTGAAAAAACTTATTAATTCTGAAAATGAAGCACTTGTCTGTGAATTGTTAACAACATTAAAAACACTAAATGCTTTGAATGATATTGATATTAATGCTGTTCTGGAAAGAATTAAAAATCCAAATATTAAAGCAGTTATAGAAAATTTAAAAACCTAGTCAATTGACTAGGTTTTTAATTAATTATATATCTTTAATTGTTTTAGAAAACGATTTTGCTGAAGTCTGCAATCTTTGCAAATTTTTGCTTGATTGCATATAGCATATTTAATCTGTTTTGTTTGATTTTTTCATCTTTATCCATAACTAGAACTTTATCGAAGAATTCAGTGATATATGGAATTGTTTTAACTAGTTTTTCTTCTAATTGAACGTATGTTAACGCGTTTTCATCAATATTTTTTGCTACATTCCATAAGTCTTTTTCTTGAGGTAGAACAAATAAAGATTCATCTACTGAAGAGAAGTTTGTTTCGTTTTTAATTAATCTAATAATTCTGTTGCTACCTTCGTGGAATTGGGCATAATCTTTTTTTGAAATAATGTCAGAAACAATGTCTAATCTTTCAATAAAGTCTTTTAGGTTTGACAATACATCTTTTTCGCTAATACAAGCTTCTAGGACGTCGTGTTTATATTTATCTGATAAAAGAATTATTAATCTTTGTTCAAAGAAGTCTTTAATTGTTTCAAACAATTTATTTGGGTCTTCTGCTTTAACATATAGAAGTTCTATTGTTTGTTTTAATAATTCTGTAAGGTTGATATCTAAACCTTTTTGAATAACTGTTTTTAAAATACCAAGTGTTGCACGTCTTACACCTAATGGGTCTTGTGAGCCAGAAATCTTTTTGCCGTCAGCAAAAACAGTTACAACAGTATCCATTTTATCAGCTATACCAACAATTTGACCTTCAATACTTTCTGCAACTTCTGATTCTGCATTTAGTGGGAAATAGTGTTCCATAATACCTTTTGAAACTTCTTTTGTTTCTCCACTTCTTAAGGCATAGTCTGCACCAATATATCCTTGCAGTTCAGTAAATTCAAATACTAGTTTAGTAACTAAATCTGCTTTGCATAATAAAGCTGTTCTTTCTACTGTTGCCATTGGTACATTTAACTTTTTAGCAAGGTCTTTTGCTAATGTACAAATTCTTTCTGTTTTATCATATACAGAACCATAGCCTTTTTGGAAAGTTACACCCTTTAAATCATCTAAATATGAAATTAATGGCTTTTGAGTGTCTTCTTGTACGAAGAAGATAGCATCTTCAAGTCTTGCTCTAACAACTCTTTCATTACCAGCTTTGATGTTTTCAAAAGTATCGCCAACATAGTTGCTCATAGTGATAAATTTATTTAAAAGTTTTCCGTCTTTATATAGAGGGAAATATCTTTGGTGAACAGCCATTACTGTAACTGCAACTTTTTCTGGGATTTGAAGATATTTTTCTTCAAAAGAACAGATAACAGGAATTGGCCATTCTGTAATGAAAGTAACTTCATCTAATAAATCTTCATCAATAACGATATCAGCACCAATTTCTTTTGCCTTTTCTGTCGCAAGTTTTACAATAGTTGCTTTTCTTTTATCAACATCAGCAATAACGTTTGCAACTTCTAAAGCTTCTAAATAAGCATCTGGTGATTTGATTTCTACTTCTGTTTTAGAAAATCTATGACCACGAGAAATATTTGATGATTTAATATTTGCAATTTCGATTTCAACTTTTTCTTCATTGAATAAAGAAACAATCCATCTGATAGGACGTTGGAATTTTACATCTAAATCAGCCCATCTCATAAAGTGAGTACCTTTTAATTTAAGTACGATAGATGGAATAACTTCTTTTAAAAGTTCTTTTGTATCTTTACCTTTTTGCTCAATTTTTGCCCAAACATAATTATCTTGTTTAAACAATTTTTCTGGGGCAATACCATTTTTCTTAGCAAAGCCTAATGCTGCTTTAGTTAAATTACCATTTTCATCATAAGCAATATTTGCGATAGGACCTTTTACAACTTTTTCAACGTCTTCTTGTTTTTCTGCTAAGTCTTCAACAATAACTGTTAATCTTCTTGGAGTTGCATAAACTTTGATATCTGCAAATTTGATTTCGTTATCTGTAAAAGTCTTAGTAAATTCTGCTTTTAGTTGTTCCATTGCTGATGGAATAAACTTATATGCTAGTTCTTCTGTGCCTATTTCTAACAAATATTTGTTCATAATTTCCCTCGTAAGTAGTGTATTTATACTTAAATTATATTGTAAAAAAATAATTAGTAAAATATTTATGGATTAGATGCTTGCATTTTTTTTTTGTTCTGCTTATAATAATTTTGCGAATGGGATCGTAGCTCAGTTTGGTTAGAGTGCCTGCCTGTCACGCAGGAGGTCGCGAGTTCGAGCCTCGTCGGTCCCGCCATTTATAAATTGACCCTCTTGAGGGTCTTTTTTATTAGCAAAATCAATACTTTTAGTTGGTTCGATTCTTGATTCTTGATGTTCACTTTCATTTGATAGTTTAAATAATGCTTCAAAGGCTGGATGTAACTCTACATCAAACTTTCCGTCAGAATAAGTAGCGTTCGATATTATAGTTTGTGCAATAAAACGTTTATCTTCAGTCGAGCCATTTAAGAACATTTGATGTGCATTTTGTGCGAACTTAAGTAGTTTCTCACAAGTGTCATAGAATTTGACATCAGCTTCATTTATTCTTTGTAGGGCTTCAATTAATTCTGCTTTCTCTGCGTGATATGATTTGTTAATTTCTCTCCAAAAATCTTCGTCTATTGCACCATCACATTTATCAACATATGCTTGTTTTATACGTTTATTAACTTGTTCTAATTTTCTATTAATATTTGCTTCTGTTTTTTCTTGGTAATCATGTTTATCATCATTTATTTCTTTTATAACGTTCTTTATTGAATTTATTAACTCTTTTGATATGACAATGTTCTTTAATAATTTTACAATAATTTCATCTATAGATTGTTGTGAGATATAAGACAGTTTCTTACAGTTTTTATCATGTGAATTACAATGATAATAAATATAAGTTTTTCCATTCTTCTTTTTCTTTACTTCTCCTGTTAATGTTCCACCACAGCGACTACACCTAAATAATTTTTGATAAGGGAATTTGATATCATGTGTTCTCGTTCTGTTTATTCCACCTAAACGCTCTTGAATGGTATTAAAAGTGTTTATATCAATGATTCCTTCGTGTTGTGCATTTGTACAAATAAAACCTTTGTATTCAAATTGTCCAATGTAGAAAATGTTTTTAAACATTCTCTCTATTGTGGACTTCGCTAATTTATTGCCTTTTTTGTTTGTAAGTCCCTCTGGGTATAACATATTATTAATTGTTTTTGCAGAGTAATTACCAGAAGCATAGAGTGCAAATGCTTTTTGTACGACCTTTCTCTTTTCCTCATCAACTGCTATTATATGTTTTCCATTTCTGTCCATCGTATTGTAATATCCTACAGGAGCAACTGAAGGATAAACACCATCTTCAATCTTTGCTATAATACCCTTTTCAGATTCTTCTTTGAGGTTGTCTATGTATTGCTTTGAAAGAACTACTTTTATTCCATGTATCATTTTTTCTTGGCTAGTTGATTTTTCGGATATAACAATATTGTCTTTTATAAAATGCTGTTCTAATCCAAGAATATCATCTAAATCTACAATATCTTTAAAGTTGCGTGCTAAACGGTCGTTTTTTTCAACTATCAACTTATTTACATCTTTGTGAGTTTTGAGATATTTCAGCATAAGATTAAATTGTTTTCTACCAGATTCTTTTGCTGTCATAGCCTCTCTAAAGAATTCTACTATTTCATATCCTTCATTTTCCGCATATTGACGTATTAATTTTTCTTGTGCTGTAAGAGAATAGCCTTTTTCCTGTTCCTTTGAAGAAACACGTATATATGCAACAGCCTTATTTGTATCAACAATGCTATCTTTTCTCTTTGTCATAAAACCTCCTATTTCGTCTCGATTCTATCATAAATTATCTGGCTTAAACATTGTTATCATAAGGGATATAGTTGTTATTAATTTCTGCCAGTTTCCATAAGTATTTTGCTATTTGTTTTTTATTTTCCTCTTCTGATGTTATACAAGGAGAAGATTGAATCATCACTTTTATTTTTTTATCTTTAAATGAAATATCAAATTCTTCTTTGTTTGTCTTGTTACTTCCCATAAAAGTCCTTTTACTTTTAATGGAAAAATTTCTTTGTGAAGTTTAAAGAAAAAATTGAGGAAAATTCTTAAAGAAAAAATAAATCTGCAAATTTTTTAATTAAAATTAATGTGTTTTTTCTTTTAGTACTTCTTCTTTGTAGCCAAAAGTATAATTCACTAATTGATGTTGTTTGTTTACTTTGCATTATCTTGTTTTGTCCTTTTTATATTTATGGGTTTTTCTTTCTTTGGTTTTACATATCCTTCTAGTTCTGTTTCTTCTCTAGATAAAGTTAATTTATCAACAATATCTCTATGCCTAGTTAGTTCATTCTCAATAAAATCTGATATAGTCTTCATTCGCATATTGTATATATCATTTTCAATTCTGTATCGTTCTTCTATTAGTTGGAGATAATCTATCGCATTCATCTTATTCTATAGCCTCTTTTATTACTCTTTTTAGTCTATTTAGTATAAGATTTTCATTCTTGTTGTCTTTTTTGAAACTTGCTATTACTTTCTCAACTTGTTGTTTTTTTGTTTCTAATTCTTTTATTTGTCTATCATGCCTATTTTCCTCATCTTGTTTATAAATTTCTAGTGCTCGTTTTAGATATTCATGTAGCATTTGCTCTTGTTCTATTTTTTTAGAAATAGCAACGATTTTTTCTTGATTATCTTTGAATATATCCATTTATTTTCTCCTTATTACTCTATAATTTAATTAAAAAATCCAATGTCTGATTTTTTTTTGGGGGGGGGTACGAGAAATGTCTACTTTTTTCGCACTTTATATGTCCTATATTTTTCTAATTAAATCAAAGTGTATTTACAAGAAATTATGTCCGATAAACGCACTTGTGTTAGTTCGGAATATATTGTATAATAAAATTAGGAAAGGTTTATTATGGCTAAAACATTCGCATACATAAGAGTATCTACACGTGAACAAAAAGAAGACCGACAAATTGATGCTTTGAAAGATTATAAAGTTGATGAAATTGTTGTTGAAAAAGCATCTGGTAAAAACTTTATCGGTAGAGAACAATATCTATTGATGAAATCTAAAATGCGTGAAAATGATTTACTAATAATTCATTCTATTGATAGACTTGGACGTAATTATAAGCAAATATGTGCAGAATGGGAATCATTAACAAAAGCTGGTATAGATATCCAAGTATTAGATATGCCAATTCTAAACACTAGAGAAAATAAGAACGGACTAACTGGTGAATTAATATGTGATATAGTTCTAAAATTATTGGGGTATGTAGCCGAGCGTGAGCGTGATTTGATAAGAGAAAGACAACGTGAGGGTATAGAATCAGCGAAAAAAAGAGGTGTTGTTAAATTTGGTAGACCAAAAGCAGAAATACCAGATACCTTTAAAAAGGCATATAAACTATATAAAGCTGGGTCTCTTACATTAAAAGAAGCAATGGCTATGACAGGCATGCCAAAATCTACTTTTTACGATTACGTGAAACGAATATCAAAATCCAGTTCCTCTTGCTAAAGCTCTTTTTCTTAACTCTTCTAATAATTCTTCATCGGTGAAATTTACTAAATCAGTTCTTCCTTTATTTGTGAACATTAATTCTATAAATTTTGTATATTCATTTACTCTCATATTCCCATATTGTTCTAGAATGGTTATGATATCTTCATGTCCAATATTTTGGCTTAATGCTTTAAATTGCTCTCCCGTTCTTACATATTTTAGTGCTTCTGCTATGGAATAGTGTCGAAAACAATGCGGATGATAAACTTTAATACCAACTTTTTTACAAATTTTTGTATATAAAAAATTATATTTGCTTGCATCTCCGTAAAATTCATTTCTTACTTTTATTCCTCCAGCATATTCGTTAATTTTGGGGAAAAGAGGGTCTGCGTCAGTAAAACCATAATCAATTTTTAATATATTCACCCATTCGATGAGATACTTTAAGTATTTATCATCAAATCCCATAAATTTAGTGATTATATATTTATCACGTTTTGTCTCTACGCCCTCTAAAGGGTCTTGGAAAACTATTTTTTTATCTAAATCAATATTCCCAATTGATAAAGTTGCAATAGCAGAAACACGTGCTGCTGATAAGATTTGAAACGAAATTAAAGCTAAATCTCTTTTTGCGAATATTGAATCATCTGACATAGAGAAAATTTTTGATATTTCTTCATTACTTGGGAATTCAATTAACTCTCGCCTGTTGTTTAATCTTACATCTTTATCTTTTGGTTCTAATGTATTTAACGCCTCAATTTGCGATTTTTTATGTTTTGTTGAAGTCAAATACCAATAGAAAAAGTCACGCACATTATTTAGATGTTTAATCTTTGTTGATACTTCAATGCTTTGATTGTCCAGATAATCATAAAAACTAATTCCTTGCTCTTCATCAAAGGCTTTAAAGTCAGCATATTTAGTAAATGTTTCAAATTGTCTAACACTTCCAATTTTAGATTCAGCAGTTGATGTTTTTAATTTTTCCTTTGCAGTCTTGGTTAGATACAAAAAATAACTTTCTTTAATTTCTTCATTTTTTACATTTAATTTTGATGCTTTCATTATTTTTTCCTTCTCTTTTTTTAATTAAAAATTTGAAGTGAGGAGTGAAGATTTAAAAGAAAAACAAAATCATCAAATAGTGAAATTATTAAAGAGAAATGAAATCTTGCATTACATTTATAAGTGCTTTAAGAACTTCAGTGAGTTTATATAAATGATTTTTATAGAATAAATCTGTTAGAAAAATTTTTATATATAGTTAATTATTATTTATATTTATAGTATTAGATTCTTTATTATTTGTTACCTTTATTATTTATACTTAATTGTATGTGATTAACCGTTGTTGAAAAACTGCATACGGTGAAAACACTATGGTAAAAAAGTAAATAAAAAAAATCAGGGTTTTATCCCTGATTTGCTTTGTATTTTAGTCATTATTTATTCTTTTGTTTTAAACATTGATTTTATTTCTTCTATTTTGGAAGTATTAGAGAACTTAAACATTTGATTCTTGCAGACCGGACAAACACTTGTAAGCAAAATGGTGTTTTTCTGTACCTTTTTATTGGTTTGTGAAAAGTCTTCAATTTTAACTTCTTTGTTTAATGGTTCTCGTTTATTCTTGCAAGAACAACACCAAAATTCACTTTCTTTTATATATTGCTTTCGTTTTACTCTTTTAGTTTTTTCATACTCAATAAATTCTTCTCCTAAGATATGAAGTTTTTTCTTCATAGGAAAACTTGGTAATCCATCTTTTAGTTTTAAATAGATAGCACGTGGAGTAATGTTTAGTTTGTTTGCTAACTCTCTCACTGTATATCTTTTTGTTGGCGATATTTTTCTTAGATTTATTCTTGCCATTTCTACCTTCTTTCTTTTTTTAATTAAAAAATTAAGAAGGAGAGTATTAGAAATGTTTTAAGATAAAAATATAGAATATAGATTTATTTTGTTGTAAATATTACTTTATTGATAAACTTTATCTTAGAATCAGACTTGGATATTTCTTTAGTTATTTTCGTTAAACCAACTTTTTCAAGAAAATATATAGCAAATTCTTTTTTAACCTTTGCCGTTTCAGATTCATCTGGAAGTTTTGAGAATACATTATTAATTGAACTAGCATACAAATCTGCCAATTGAACAAGTATATCATCTTTTGAATCAACATCACTAAATGTCTGTAGTTGTATTAAATACTTATATGATTTTTTAAGTTCATCTTCAATACCTTGTCTCATCTTTTCACGTTCAACAGCATCATACCCACAACCATCTTTATCAACAGTTATATTAACCTTTGCCTTATTAGATGCATGAGGTGAACTACAAGTAGACCTTACAATAAGTGAAGCCAAATCACCTTTTAACAATATCTCTAACAACTCTCTAGCCTTATTCTTCTCGGTCTTCTGTTTTAAGCCTTTGTTTTCTACTAGTATAGATACAAAAACGGCAGGGATTCCCTCATTAAAGATATTATCCACAATATCTTTATAAAACTGTAAATTTCTTTGCTTGATTTCAGTAAACTTCAACTCGTTAATAGTTAAGCCATGTTTTTCGTTAAGACTTTTTTTAAGTTCATTAAACCTTAATTTTTGTGCATCATTATTTGATGAGCCGTTAAGAAGCAAGCCAGCAAGCACAAAATACTTATCAGTTTTCCCACTTTCGTCAAGATACATATAATAATCCGGAAATGCTTTTAATGTCTTTCTTTTCTTGCTTCTGTAATAGTTGCTAAACTCAGCTTCACGCTTTGCTCTTTTTTCACGCACTTCATCGGTAGCCGGAAACAGTCCTTCAGTGTTTTGTATTTCAGCCCTAGTTCTTTGTATGTCGTACATCTTAGGGATATTATACAAGTCTTCAAGCTTAATCATGTCATCTTTAACATAATTAGGATAAAACTTCTTATAGAATATAATAGATAAATAGATATCACTGTTTCTTGAGTATCTATCTTTCCAAAGAATATATGCTATCTTATCCTTATTGCTAAACTTTGATACATCTTGTTTTTGTCTGCAAGCATCATGCATCCTTTGAATATTAGCTAATCTTTTTAGTACCAACACTTCACTATACTTATTGTTAGCCATACCACACTCCTTACACAAACATTTGTTGTAATAAACCTTTTTTGAACTGTTGCCAGTCGGATAGTAAGGCTTTCTTTTCTTCTATTAACTCATCAAGCTTAGATAGTATATTAGCAATCTTTTCTTGCACTTCAAGACAAGGCACTTTAACTTTAATTTTTTTATGCATCCCCCCAGTAACTAGTGGTTGACCAGAGCCGAATACTAATATATTAAGATTCCAGTTTCTTAGGTAATAGTATGTGTAATCTATTAACAGATTCGATTTCAAATCAATAACAAGTGTATTACCACTGACTTTATATAAATCTGAATAACCGTATAAACCATTATTGGTTAAAGCATTAGCATATATTAGATAGCAATGCTTATCAGTTTTTTCAGTTGAACAATGCTTGAGGGCTATGTCACCATCAGCATTAATATTAAACAAGTCGCCAATTTTACCAACTTTCCACTTATCATTAAACTCTTTAAATCTTAACTTAGGTCTATTCTGCATTTTGCACCTCCTCATTATCTTTGATAAAAGTCATGTAATTATAAGCAATAGGAGATAAACCAGCAAAACAAAGACCACCCCATACTGCTTCAACATTTGTAAGTGCATATTTATTCAATGAATTTTGAATATATTGTACATATGTATCATCTTTCTGATACAAAACCTTAAATTTTTCTTTTGTTTTATTCATGCAATCAATCAATTGAGAGTAATTTTCTCTATCTTTCTCAAAAGATAGTTCTTTTGGCACATGTTGTATTAAATGATATAAAAAACAAAATTCGGCATCTGTTAATTCATCAGTTAATCTCAAAAATATTTCATAATCATTATCAGATAAAGTTTCTTGTTTGAGAATGCCATTGATAGTAAGTTTTTTAAAGCGATTAATTTTGTCTTGAGTTGTTGCTTTAGATATAACTTGCAATGACTTGTATAAACGTTGAAGAGACTTAACAGCATCAAGACTCTCGATATCAACTCTACTTAATCCGTGTAAGACTTGTTCAATAAATCTATCTTTGTTATGTTCTTCGATTTTTTCTAATGCAAGCTTACAAACTCCAAGAGGACTGCTTATATCTACGATATCAGCACCCTTATCAATTAAGTATTGCGTAACAGTATCTATAAAAGTTTTTCTAACAAGTTTATTAGTCATTGTACGCCCCTTTATTCAAAACACTAACTACAATTTGTTTCATTATTTCCATCTCTTTAGGGTTGCTTTCGGCAATCAGTAAAGTCAAAGCAAACAAGGAACCGTTATCAATGATAGGCTTACCATTACTATAAAGTAGTCCGTTTTTATCCAAGAAGTATAAAAAACAACTAGCAGCTATTCTCTTGTTTCCATCAGAGAAAGAGTGGTTTTTTGTTATCAAATAAAGCAACATTGCTGCTTTTTCTTCTAATGTCGGATAACAGTCTTCACCACCATAAGTTTGATAAATCTGATTAACTGAGCTTTCAAAAGACTTATCTTTAGGTATTGCAAACACATCTGATGCAAATTCGGATTTCATCTGCCTTACAACTTCTAGATATTCTTTAATAGATATTTTAATAACTTCTTTCTTTGTTACGCCTTTAGTATCAAGGGTTTTATGGTCGAAATTGTCAAGCAAATCTAATCCATTAGCAAAGTTGTTTAAAAGATTAGCAACTTTTTGAGCTTCTTCAAGAGATTCAATCTGGTTTGTTAAACTTCTTGATAGTAAACTAACAGTAGTCTGTAAAGTTTTTATCTTTTCTTGTTGTGTTAATATTAGCTTATCGTTAATTACATAGCCTTGAGTAATGTAGTTTTTTAATACGTTTGTAGCCCAAATCCTAAACTGTGTTGCTTTTTTTGAATTAACTCGATAACCAACAGCAATAATCATATCAAGATTATAGTATGCAACATCGTAGTTTTTCCCGTCTTTTGCAGTTGTTTCCAAAATGGAAACAACTGAATCTTCAATTAATTCACCACTTTCAAAGATATTCTTGATGTGTTTAGAAATTGCAGGACGTTTTACGCTAAACAAATCAGCTATCTGTACTTGAGTTAGCCAAATCGTTTCTTTTTCTAATCTTGCATCAAGGCTAACATGTCCGTCATTACTTGTATATATAACTATTTCGCCTTTGTTTAATTGCTCAACCAAGCTTTTCATACCCCCAAAACACATGCGAGTTTATTCTATTTATTTTATCATAAAACCCCATAGTTGGTGGGGTTATGCTAATTTATTATTTTAAGGTATTAATATTCCTCTCTTTTGGGAAAGTTAGTATATTATTAATCGTATCTTTGCTACAACATTACATTCCTACAAACTTATTTTCTTGAATTTTATACAAAAACATCATTCAAACAATTTATAAATTGTTTGACATATTATAGATTAAATTGTATTTATCCAATTAAACATATTTTATTATGTCCATTGACAATTAATTGTAATAATATTACTAGGTACACCAATAAATTGTATGTCAAATTTTAATGAAGGTTCAACGATTGTAGAAGCATTATGTATTCTAAAAGACAAAGACCATCCATTATTCAAAAACATTTCTACTGTGTTGGTGGAATTTGGTTTGAGTCTTAATGATATAATTTCTGTTGGTAAATCTGCAATTGGTATAATAATCTTTGCATTGCTATTTTTGCCATTTTTGTTTAGTTCTCCTCTTAAATTAAAAGGTTGAACTTCTGTAAGTTGTTTTCTATCGATAGATACAACTTTATAGAAATCTTTAATTCCTAGTAAATAAGAAATTAAACGTTGAGGTACTTTGTTATCTACTTTGTTAGCCCTTTCAACTTCTTCCATAAAAGCATTTAATAATGGCAAATATACAGAACTTTCTTTGTCACTCATATCGTGCCAAGCACATTTTGTTTCCTTTAATTTGCAAAGTTTATCAAATATTGGTGATATTTTTAACCAATAATTATCACAACAGGGCAATTTATACCATTTTTGCCCAAAATCAATTTTCGCTGAAAGCCTAGAATGTTTAGCTGCAAAATGGTTATGTTTCATTGATAGTCCAACATCCCAAGAAATTTTGTTTCTTTTGATAATTATATCTCTAACATCTCCTGCTTCTGCATCACTATCTTTATTAATAAACAGTTCTACAATATCTGACTCTGATTCATATTCCAAAATTAAAGGTTCTGCATCAAAAAGTAATTTTATAAATGCGTTTGAAGCAATGCTTAACTTAATTTGTTGCTCTTTGTCTATTGAAAACCAAGCTCTTTTGGATGCTTCAATTGATTTTTCATTAACAACGACAGGGCGATGTGCTAAAATCTTTTTTTCTAATTCTTTAATACAAGCATATTCGAATGCTCTACCATTATCATTTGATTTATTACTCATGAATATTTTCCTCTAGTTGTTTTTTAATTGATAGTGCAATCTCATAAGCTAAATTCACAGGGACAGCATTTCCTATCATTTTATATGCATCATTTACATTCTTATAAATAAACTTAAAATCATCTGGAAATCCCTGAACTCTTGCAATTTCTCTAACAGACATCCTTCTATATAGATTTTCTTTACCACTTACAAACCTACAAACATTTGTAGCTATTTTTTCCATTTTAGGAGCTTGTGGGTGCAATTGACATTGTCTTCCAGAAGCTTGTACTGTAAAGGCTTGTTCTCCCCAACTTTTTACACGATTACGACTCATAAATATTGGGCTATAAGCACCTGTAAAGTATTCATTATTGTTAATTGCATTTGTATTGTGATGATTTTTTTCTATTGATGGTACTGCTGTATCCTTTAAATCCCATATAATATCTTTTAATGTAATCTTTTTATTATCATCAACAGTTGAACCTTGGGGAAATACAAATTTAATGTTCAAATCTTTTCTAAAACCAATATAGAAAACTCTTTTTCTTTCTTGAGCCACACCATAATCTTTAGCATTTACTAAATTAACTGTAACATCATAGCCGGCATTTTCAAACATTAAAATAATGTTATTTACAGCGTTGTTATGTCTATCGGAAAGCATGCCTGGAACATTTTCTGCAAGAAAGAACTTTGGTTTAACTGCTTTTAGTACTCTTATATATTCAAAAAAAAGTTTTCCTCTGTCATCATTAATCCCACGTAAAGCCCCTGCTTCACTCCAAGATTGACAAGGTGGGCCACCAATAATTCCATCTATTTTACCAATTTTTTCAAAAATAGCGTTATCTATTTTTCGAATATCGCCTTCTATAAGTTTTGTTTTTTGATGATTGATTTTAAATGTTTCGTATATTGTTTTATCAAATTCATTTGCTATTGGGATTTCAAATCCAGCCATCTCAAAACCTAGGTCAAGACCTCCGCATCCACAAAACAAACTAATTAGTTTCTTTTTCAATACACTATACCTTTTGATTAACTTTAAATGTATCCCCAACTAATCTTATTATAACAGAAAGAATTTAATATAGATATTTCCTAAGAATTACAAACTATTAAATGAAACTTATGATAAGTTATTGTATATATACTTTTTGCACCACCTTTGTCATTAAAAAGGATAGCTTCACCTTTTTCCCATCTCTCAAACTTATCATTAAAAGTTTTATCAGATTGTTGATATGTTTGAGTTGAACTATATATTAGTTCGGGTATTATTTGTATACCTCGTTTTTCATCAGATATTTTTGCTTGAAATAAAACAAAGTCAAATACAGCATCTTCTTTAATATTTAACCACATCTGTTCTCTGTTATAACTAATGATTTCTTTTATTCTCTTTTTTATATCATTATCCATCCAAGCACCACATATTAATCCAACTAATTGTGTAGGATTATAATAAAATAATCGTTCATCTTGAGTATATTCAAAACGATTTCCAAATAGCCAAGGGGTAGGTTGTTCTAATACTAATCTTGATTCTTTTTCGTATTCCCAACATATATGTTTTTCAAATGATTTATTATAATTTTCCTCTACAAATGCAATTCGTTCCTCTTCTGAATTAATTTTAAAATCAGATATCCCCTCAGGCATGAATCTTGAAGCATCTATCGTTGAACACTTTTTGCAATAAATTACATCCTTAAAATGAAATTTATCCCCAATTCCAAAACTACTATGTTTTGCAATACCATTAGGTGTACTTCTTCCAATTGCCGTCTTTTTGTTTTTCTTGTCTTGGTATAAACAATCATCTATGGAACGGAAAACCAGACAAAAGCCTTTGTGCTTACTTGCATAATGAGACCACATTAACATACTATCTTTTTCTTTTGAAAATGAAACAGTATACATGTCTGAAGGTCTATAAATGAAGATAAACTTCTTTATTGCTTCAGTCAAATTAATAGCAAATAACATCCCTAGTTTAGAATCTATTGACAATATAGCATTAGTATAATCATAGTTAAATATATCATTATATGTCTTTAAATTGTCATCTATCATTTGTTGAGATAATTTTTCAACAATGTTTTTTATTATTTCCGTAGGCAATCCGATTTTTGTGAATACAACATTAAAAAATCTTTGCCATTTATCAAGGTCAAACTCATAAGAAAGAAAAACATTACCATCATAAGGGTCATTATTTTCCTTTGTAGAAGAAAAATACAATTCATTGTAACGTAATTCTTTTAAAGATAACTCATTAATTGGTCGATATCTATAATAAAGCAAAATTGTACTCCTTTTATATTATAATAGCCGAAATAAAATATTCCATCATTCAAACTATAATATTATTATTCAAGAAGTTTATAATATTCCTTAAAGAATTCAGACCTAAAAGTGTTAATCTCTCCATTTAAAAGACTTTTTGGGAAGTTTTTTTGTTGCAGACTTAGGATATTCTTGCCAATTTGTAAAATACTAAGTTTAAAAATAGAGGAAAAATCATATATAAAAAAGTAGAATCATCTAAGACAATCCTTGCCTCTAAGGTAAGGGCGATAGATAACTCTAATAACATTAGAACTCAATCTAACAAGGGTCAAAAGGGGAAGTTTTTAAAATGTATTCTTTTTCCCAAAAAACAAAGGGGTTAAGAGTTTTTCCTGAAGTTCAAAATCAACTACAAGTCATAATCAAAATTATTCTTTTAATGCCATTGATTTAACATATAAATCAATTTAGAACTACTTTGACTCAATAATTGTTCTTCGAGTACTTTTATAAATGGTTCGATATAAGGAGCGTTCTTTCCGCCATTTAAACAATAGAAACAGACCTTGGTGTCTGTTTTTTATTGTTTAAATAATGTTTTCTATGCTTGTTCCAATATAGCTTGGCATCAGCTTTTCAAAACCCTCTTGAAAATTATATAGGAACAGGTATATAGTCTCTATGGGTGTGATATGAGTATAACTTGTCTAGGACTTTTGAATGGATAATTATAACCTTTCTGAGACTAATATATCTCTCTAGGTAGAAGATGGGAACTTTTTAAAGAAAAATATAGATTTTTAGGGGCATTGAGCCCCTTTTTTAGTATAGAGATTCGCGTCCAAATTCTTGCACTTTTGCCCCTTTTCTTGCACAAATTTGCACTAAATTTTGAAAAGAAACCATTAGAATTCGGCAAAAGCCACACACAATTTATATTTCCCCGAGTGCAAAGATATGCAATTTAGTGCAATTTTATTTTTGCTTGCAAAATGATATGTGTCGAATTATCTCTGAGATTTAAATACTTCAAAAATATGTTAATATTTTTTAACATGCAAATGTAAAACAATATTGACAAAAATGGGTAAAATATGATATCCTAGTGTCATAGGAGCATAACTATGTTTAATATTTTGAAACACTTGAGGGAATCTAATAAATACTCTCAAGAGGAAGTGGCCGAAAAACTAGGAATTACAAGACAGTCTTATATTAAGTATGAGAAAAATATTCAAATTAATGATCTAACATTGATAAAAAAGTTGGCATCATTTTATGATGTTGACTATTCTTGTTTTATTGAAAATAGATTAATAGAAGAATATTCTTATAATATAATTGATAAATCTGAAGCAAAAGCCTCAAAAGAAGAATTAAGAATTGATATCCCTATGGAAAATATAGAAAAATTCAAGCAAGTTTTTCTATACATATTAAAAAAAGTTGGGGCAAAACCTAATGTTGGACAAACTGTTTTATACAAACTTCTTTATTTTATAGATTTTGATTATTATGAATTGTTTGAAACTCAATTAATGGGCTTAAGATATATAAAAAATCACTATGGTCCATCTCCTGTTGCTTTTACAAAACTTGTAAAAGAGATGGAAGATAATAATGAGTTAGAAATTATTAAAACAAAACGTTTTGACAGAGATATGACTAAATATTTACCATTAATAGAACCAAATTTGGATTTATTATCAGCTCGAGAATTGGAACATATTGATAAAATTTTAGCAAAACATTCTGACAAAAGTGCAAAAGAATTATCAGAATTTTCACATAAAGATATTCCTTGGATAAGTGCTGACGATAAAGCACCAATAGAATATGAAGCCGTTTTTTATAGAAATGAAGATACTTCAGTAAGAGAATACAATGACGAAGACTATTAATTATAATACAATTCCTGAATTTGAAAAGGATTTTAAAAAATTAGAAAAAAGATACAGAACTCTAGGGGTTGATTTTGAGGGGATGAAAAAGAATTTGCTTGAGGCACATTATCTTAAAGGAGCTCCATTGCCTTCAAACTCTGTAGTTGATATCGAAGGTATGTGCGGTGAAAACTATCGTTCTAAAAAAGTTAGAAAATTCGCTTGTAAATCATTAAGAAATCTAGGTAATAGATCTGGCATAAGAGTAATTTTTGTAATTGAAGAAGACGAGCTAAAAATTACTTTCATTGAACTCTATCATAAAAGCGATAAAGAAGTTGAAAACAAAGAACGGTTAAAAAAATACTTACAAATTTATGAGAAATAATATGTATTTGCATTCGGTTTATGATACTAATAAAAATAATTTAAGTTTTAATATCGAAATTGATATTAAAAATGATACTTTTGAATTTGATAAATACATTAATTGTGCGAATTTAAATATATACGAAAGTGACGATTTTTTTGATGAAACAAACCCTAAATCTTCAAATTTAATCGCAAAAATAGAAGTTATTCTTTTTGACTATGATTTAATTGAAAGAGATGGCGAAGATATAATAGATATTGCTGATAGCATAGAAGGTGATGTGTATTCAAGTATTTTTGAACTTGTAAATAGTAAATATTTTGACAAAGATGAACTATACATCGGTGCAGTTTGTTATCTTGAAAGGTTCTACATAATGCCCCAATATCGCAACAAGGGCATTGGTAAATATTTAATTAATAATCTATGTGATTTAATAAAATATCATAGCAATATTAATATTGAATATATAGTTGCTTGCTTAAAACCGTTAGATTATATTAATAATAAATGGATGGATAATCCTGATGCAAGTTCTATGAAAAAGAAAATGGTTAAATTTTATAAGAAAAACTTTTTTAAACAAATTGGAAGAAAAAATTATTACGTATTTAAAAAAGAATATTTTTCTGAATAACTTCTTAATAAAAATCTTTAGAGAAAGGATATAACCTTTCTGAGACTTTTGAATGGGGAACAAATAAAAATTTTCAAACACACAGCCCAATAGAGGCTGTTTTTTAGTGTAGAGATTTGTTGGACTATTTTTGCACTTTTGTCCCTTTTCTTGCACAAAATTGCACTAAAATTCGTCACCCTGAACTTGTTTCAGGGTCCATCCCCCTCAACACCTAAACTTCCCCTAGTGCAATAAAGTGCAAAATAGTGCAATTTTATTTTCTCTTGCAAATTGATATGCACCAAATTATCTCTGAGATTTGGATAATT
>JAFTSM010000024.1 GCA_017467305.1 Candidatus Gastranaerophilales bacterium | reverse complement strand
TTGTTCAGGGTGACGTAATGCTGTTAATTTTTTGTAAGCTAATGAATTGTTCTAAAAATAACAAAGTTTGAGAGTTTTTTAATTCTTCAATGAGCTCTCCTATATATGTTAAAAAGTTCGAGTTTCGTCCACGACAGTCCAAATTTTAAAAGAGAGCTTTAAGCTCTTTTTTTTGTGTCAAATCAAAAGGCTTAATGATTTTTAAAATCATTTAGATAAATAGTAAAGTTTAAACAAAATCTTCCGATATATATGTAATACATATAGGAGTCGGAAATGCAAAACTTTATATCAAAAAACCTCTTTTATTTTTCAAATCAATTAAATAATGCAAAAACACAAAGAAACAACAAACAAGAGCAATTAATAAAAGATGACAAATTAAATATTTTTGAAGAAACTGATTATTACATTAATTCTTCAATAGAAGATTTAGAAAATATTATTAATGGATTAGATTATGTCATTGAAAAAAATGCAAATATGTGGACAGATACTGCATATTCAATATATAGTGCAAATGAAGAACAATTTGGTATAAAAGGGGCTATTGATTATTTCGAACATAATCTTAATGAAAATACAGGAAAAAATCACGACATAATACAAACTACTATAGAAACATTTAATACATTAAATATTGACACATTGGATAAAATTAGAAATGTTAGCTCTGACTATGCAAAATTTATGTATACAGAAGAATATAAAAACTATACTCAAGATGAAGATACTCTTTTAATAGAAGATAAAGAAACTGTTGAAAATTGCCTTGATATTTGTGATTATATGAATTTAGGCTTTTCAATTGATCCTAAAACAAATATTTACAATGAAAATTCAGAATGGAAAGAAGTAGAATCTACTACTAATAATGATACTGGATTTTATGGAAAAGTATACGTTAATGAAGATACAAAAGAAATAATTATTGGTTATTGTGGAAGTAATAAACTAGATGATTACACTACCGACGACCTAACTATGATGTTAAAAGATGTTCCAGAACAATATACAGACGCATTAAATTTATACAAAAAGTATGCAGAAAATGAAGAATACAAAGATTACAAAATGACGCTAACAGGTCACTCACTTGGAGGTTCTTTAGCCCAATTAGTTGCAAGTACCGAAGGAGTTTCAAACAAAGATAACCCACCTAAAGTAGTTACATTCAATGCATTTGGAACATATGATATTGTCAAAAATCAAGAAGATAATGACAAATATGATTTTGTAGAACAATCTGAATTAGATGACACAAATGTCTATAATTATATTACAGAAGGCGATTTTGTAAGTTGTACAACAAGACAAATTGGAAAAACAACAGTTGTTGAAAATAAATCCCCATTTGGTCATATGACAGCAAGTCTACATTCATACTTCTCACCAGAGAAATATGAACTATAAGTTCTATAATTCGTTCAACTTGCATAAATGCTTATAATCACAATAATCACATTTTCTTTCATCAGTTTTTGGTGGATTAAAGTTTAACTTTTCAATATTATCGTATGCAAATTCTATTTTTTGTTTAATATTCGAGTTATCTTCTTCTGTTAAATTAACATAGAAGTTAGAATCAGGTTCTTCAACAAATATCAAACCTGCACGAGATACTTTTTTATCTGGATTTTGAATTTCATAAGCATATTTGTAAAATCTTAACTGATTTAAATAGTTTTCATAATCTTTTCCATCTGCAATTTGAGATTTCGACTTTGCACTACCAGTTTTATAATCATAAACTTCTACTGTACCATCATTATTTACTTCTATTCTATCTATAAAACCTTTCAAAAAGTTATTATTAAAAGGAACAAAATTAAAAGAATACTCAGTTGCAACAATTCTATCGAATGGTGTTTCAAGCATTTGATTATAATATTTATCTATACTTTTTACACCACGATTTTTGTACATTTCACGTGTTTCTTGAGAATCAAATTGTTCTATTGATAAATTCTTATCAAAACAAGATAAAACTTGTTGTTTATCTGGATATCTATTATTTTCTTTTGCATAATTCACACACCATTGCAAGGTTCTATGTATTGCACTACCAAAATGTGCATTTGAATTATCTTTATCATAGATTGGAATATTTAAAACATTAGAATATAAAAACGCTCTTGGACATTCTAAATATTTATTCAAAGTACTAGGACTTATTGTAAATTTTTCAAGCCTTGCTTTTAATTCATCAGTAAAAGCAGAAGAATACTCAAATGGTTGTTTCTTTAGCATTAAGGAAATTTCATTCAAGTATTCATCTTTTTCCAATGTATGGTTAAAGGCTTCAACTAATTCTTCATTTTTAATGGGTTCTGACAAATAAGAAGTTAATTCTTGAGGTTTTGCATCAATAGAATTAGAATAAGACATTGTCAAAGAATATTTTGCTCTTGTAATACCTACAAATAGCAATCTTAATTGTTCTGAATATCTAGCTTGTTCTTCATCCATCTTCTTATCATTTTTATCAATAGGAAGAGTCATTCCATTATTAACTCTTTTACCTTCCCATTTTTTAGAAATCAGATTTGGCATAAATACAAATTCAAATTCACGACCTTTTGAACCGTGCAAAGTTACTAATTGAACAGCATTTTGTGTATAGTCTTCTTTATCTATAACAATCGGAATATTACTTTCAAAAGCAGTATCTAAATGATTTAAAAAATCACCCAACCAACAACCTTTATTCAAATACATATATGATTGTGCTTCGTCAACTATTTTCTTAATTGCATAGATATTATCACTCTTATTCACATCACTTTTAAGGTAAAAATCTAAAATGCCAGTACGATTTATAGTTTCAACTATTAAATCTTTTATATTTAAAGTAGATTTTAAACTCAATAAAGTATCAAACGTTTGAATAAAAGATTTTACTTTTTCTGAGTTTTTCCATTGATAGTCTTCTTCAATAGCTTCTTTAATATTGGTAATTAAATCTTTATGATTTAATCGGTTTTGAGTTAAAAGATAAGAATAATCTTCATTTGCAAAAGTAAAGGGTTCAGATAATAACAAACCGAATAGCTTATCACCAAAGAACTGATGATTAATTAACGCTTTTAAAAAGAAATAAATAACAAGTGATGATTTAATATCGAAAATACTTTTAGCTTCTTTTATTTGATACTTAATATTTTTTGCTTCAAGCAAAGATGCATAATTAGAAAGTTCACCATTTTCTCTTGTTAAAATAGCTATTTTAGATAAATCTTTTTCATTTTCTTTATTCAAAGGTAATTTATCAGATTTTATAATTTGTTCAATACTATCAATTACAAAATTATTTTCTTGTTTATTATCTGCAAAACCGTGCACTTGAATTTTTTGGTTCAATGGCATTATCTTCTGATTTTTAGCTTCTAATTTTTTAGTAATATTTTTTTCAGCAAAATTAGGATTAAATTCCAACCTTGATTTATCTTGTGAAATAATACTGTAACTGAAATCAAGAATATTTTGAGTTGAACGATTATTTTCTTGTAAACAAATAACCTCAGTTTTAGGATATAAATTCAAGAATTTTTCTAAAGTATCTGTTTTAGCACCTTGAAATTCATAAATAATTTGGTCATCATCACCAACTACAAATATATTTTCGCTATTTGAACCTTCTGCCAATTTAAATACAATTTTATTTTGAGAATAGTTTGTATCTTGATATTCATCAACAAGAAAATATTTAAATTGAGAAGAAACCTTTTGTAAAAACTCTATATTTAAGTCAAAAACTTCTAAAACCATATTAATCATATCGTTAAAATCAATGAAGTTTTTTTGCTTTAATTTTAAATCATACATTTCATAAATAGTCCAAGCTTCTTTTGCTTTACCCATTTTTTTCTTATGCGTTTCAAAAGAGTTTAAAAACGTTTTAACAAGTTTACCTTTTTGTTCGCGTTCAGCGTATTCAACTTGTAAATCATCCATTTTACCTTGCCAACTAGGATGTGTATTTAAAGTATTAAAATATTCTTCTTTTGTAACTTGGTTAGATTTTATTTCATCAACAGCTTTTAAGAGTTCTGGAATAAAGTATAGAGAATCCCCCCATTTTGTTTGATAAAACTCTGGTTTAAACTCTTGAAGAACTTCTTTCATTATTGATTGTTTAGTTATCTCATCAATAAGACCAACACCGTCTAGTAGTTCAAACTCATTTGGATATTGTTTAATAACTTCATTACAAAATGCGTGGTAAGTGTTTACGGTAACACTAGAAGCAACTGTCCCAATTTCTTTTACAAGACGAGCCTTCATCTCATTTGCAGCAGCTTCAGAATATGTAAGACAAAGTATTGTTGAAGGCACAATACCAAGCCCTAGCATATGTTTAATTCTTTGAATAATAGTAAAAGTTTTACCAGTACCAGGCCCAGCTAACACCATTACAGGACCATCTATAGTTTTTATACACTTCATTTGCTTTTCATTTGGTGTAATCTCAGTTTTTACATTATTCATAAGAAATCTCCTTACAAATATTATATTCAAGTTTTTTCTTTCAGACACAACGTAAATTTTTATAAAATCTAATTACTTGACAATATTAATTAGCCAGTTGGCTAATACACATCTGATTAATTATGTACTAGATTAAATAAAAACGTAAATAAAACATTTCTACAGGTGACTAAATGTCATCTGTTTTCTTGTAACAATTTATTTATAATTTATCAATTTTAAAGTTTGATAAACTTATATAGTTATGAACATCGGAAATATAAGTAACAATATATATTTTAGAGGGATACAACAAAGTATCCCAAGCATTTTTGCACCTTTTGCATACAAAAATTGTTCACTAACAAAAGAAATAACATCTTTACAAAAAAATGAACAAACTATAATTCCAACTAATTCACAATTAATGTTGGGGAAGGATTATGTACTAAACAGTAGAAATCCAAAATTACAAAATATGTTAGATAAAAAAGGAAGTATTATAGTAGGTTCGTCACCAACAGCAAATATTGTTTTACCACAATTCTACAATGGAGTTAATGCTGAACACTTAAGGCTAGAAAAACAAGGTTCTAAAATTATTGCTACTGATTTAGGTTCAAATAAAGGAACAGAAGTAATTCCAAAAGATAAAATAAAAGCATTTCAAATAGGGACAAAAGATATTAAACTTGCACAAGGTGAAATTGGGGACTGCTTTATTTTAGCAACTCTTTATTCACTTTCAAGAACACCTAAAGGACAACAAATATTAGAAAAAATGGTTGAAGTTGATGATAATGGAAACCATATTGTAACTTTCAAAAATAAAGAACCAATAACTATTACTCTTGAAGAACTTGATTCCGAAAGAGCTTCCAAGGATAAAGATTGGGCTTGTGGAGAAATGGGAACGAAAGCAATTGAAAGAGCATATGCAAAAACAATAAAAACTAACAATGATATGTGTAATAGTATTCAAATTGACAAAGGTGGAAGAATTTTTGATGCTCTGAAATTAATGACAGGGAAAGAATGTACAATGAAAAAAATTGAAGAACAAAATATTGATTCTTTCTTAGAAGATATTTCTACAAAAGGTTTAGAAACTCAATTTTTGACTTGTTCAACTCCACATATAGGCAAGTATGGGAAATTTATGGATAGCGAAAGTAAGTTTGTAACTGGTCACGCATATTCGATTAAAAATATAAATGCAAAAGATAAAACAATTGAAATAGTTAACCCACATAATACAAAGAAAAGTGAATTTATTTCGTGGGAAGATTTCAAAACCTTATTTGAATATATTTATATTGCTGATATGTAGAAATAAAAGCCCCTTTTAAAGGGGCTTTTTTCTTAACTTATTAATAACCTATACAAGTGCTGGTGCTTGCCAATCAATATTTTCATATATTGCTAATAATTGGTTTACAATATTTTCATTACCTTCTTCTAAAGCTTGCATTGCACTATCATAGTTTGTATTTGCAAGCCAAGCAGTTACATTAGCTTTAACTTCATCTATTTGAGTTGCAGTTACATAACCATCTTTTGTTTCTATTCTTTCTATTCCGGTTATTGACTCAATTTCGATACCACCAGTTATTTCATCAACTTCTTGATATCTGGCAATTCGTTTCCAATTAGAATCATTAACAATATACAAAGAATCTTCATCTTCTGGAAGTGTAGCAGTTGTATCTTTTAACACATTAAAAATAATATTTGTGTTAGATGTTTTTTCATTAACCATTAAAGTATCAGTACCAGATGTATCATTAATTTCTACAAATTGTTTCAATGATTTAACTTCAATATAATCATTACCATCACCACTATTTATTGTTGCAGATTTTGATGACATTACTTGGATTACATCATCACCATCACCAGCGTTTACTAGGTCATATCGACCATCAGCATAAATCAAATTGCCATAGTCATTACCATTGTATTGTTTTACAGTAACTCCATTTTCAACTGTATTATATCCCTCAATAATAATATCTTTTGACAAAGAAAGGTCATTTACCATATCAACAGAAGGATTATTTGAACGGAAATAGTTTGAAACAGTTACAGAATCAGTTTCTGTTCCATAATTAATGACCAAATTGTTTTTATTTCTGTAATAGCTAATATCAGTACTGTCTATAGATAAAGAATCTAAACCCTTACCCATATAGATAGTATCATTACCGTCACCTTCCTCAAAGAAGAAAGTATTTTGACCAGATTCTCCATAAAGTTTATCATCACCTGCATTACCATATATAGAATCAGCGCCATTACCACCTTTTATAATGTCGTTACCGTCATTACCGTATAAGGTATCATTGCCGTTACCACCATTGATATTATCATTACCAGCATTACCAGTAATACTATCATTTCCGTCTAATCCATTTAAGTTATCAGCAAGTTCTTGACCAGTAATCACGTCATTTAAATATGTTCCATTAATTCTATTTTTCTTACCAACAACACCATCTAACTGAATTACAAAATCTTCAGCAGAAACAATATTATCAAGTGTTTGAGTCAAATCATCTGTAGAAGTATAAATACTTTGAATAGAAACATCACCTTTTTTTCTAAAATAATTAACAATTTCTACAGAGCTATTATCGGCATAATTTAAAATCAAACCACCAGAAGTTGATGCCGAATAAACAATATTATCTGAATCTACATTTGTTAAATAAAGAGTATCTTCACCCTTACCCGAATAAACAGAGTCTAAACCGTCACCTTCTGTAAAGTATAGGGTATTTTCACCTGCGTCACCATAAAGTTTATCGTTCCCTAATCCCCCAATGATTGAATCATTACCATCAGAACCTTTTAAAATATCATCAAAAGTAGAACCGGTAATTGAGTCATTAATTTTTGTACCAGTAATTCTATTTTTTTTGCCAGCCTCAGCTGAAATTTGAACAACAGCATCTTCAATAATTGAATGTGGACTCTGTGCATCAGTTGTTAATATTGTTTTGATTGATGATTTTGTTGGATTACTTAAATAGTTTTGGATTGTAACAGTATCATCATTTTCATTGTGAGAAATAACTAAATTATTTTTATCACGAGTAAATACCAAATCAGAAAAAATTTCATTTTCAAATTGAAGAGAATCATCACCCCTACCAGATACAACTGTATCATCACCAGAATTTACACCAAAAACAAATGTATCATTACCATTTTCACCTACTAATTTATCGTTTGTGTTTTCGACACCTTCAATAGTTAAATTAATAAGTTGATTTTTATAAATGTTCATCAACTGATTTTGCAAACTTGTATCAGAGGAACTCATTAAATTGGCAACTGATGTATAACCATTTTCTGTTAAAAACTCACGGACTTGTGTTGTAACAGTAGTAACATAATCTTCAACATTTAAAGTTCTTGTAATGCCATTTTTATCAATAGTTTGAATTATTTCAATATAATTATCACCATAATTTCCTACTGGAGTATTATTAGTTTCACCAAAGTAATCATCAATTTGAACAGCACCTTTTTGTGGTGCACCAATTTCTAATGCTGCTTGATAAATTTGGTCTTGAGTATAAGTTGGATTTGCATTTTCAACTTGCAACAAGGCATCTTGAAATTTACTTACTTGTGAAGTAACTGACTTTAAAAGATTCTTTTTTACAACAAAAAGATTATCATCTGGATTTCCAGTTGGATTTACCTCAACATCAAAAAACAATGTTAAATCATTACCTTTTAAATTTTGGATTTGCAATACATTATCAGCATTATTACCAGTAGTAGTTGTTTCTGTAGGATTGATTTCTGAAAAACTATTTGAAATATTTTCAACAACATAAGTATCGTCCCCACCTTGACCGCTCATATAAGTATAGCCTTTGTTTGAATTTGTTAAAGTATTAGCTGAACCATCACCAATAATTTTTGGATTTACAATTATCGCCATAATTTCCCCTTCTTTTCTTAGTAACAAATATATTTATGCACTCACTAAAGAAAAACTCTATTAGACAAATGGGGAAATAATAAAAAAAGTTTATAAAAGTATAATCAAAGAGAAAGCTCAAAATTTTAGAAATTTAATACTAATGTTTCATGCAAATATTGAAAATAAATTTTTATGATTATAAACCGCACTAGAAAATCAATAGAAATATTTGTAACTTTCCATCTTGTCCGTTAGTATAATTTGTTAATTTTTACCACGACGAGCAATGCAATGTAATATATATAATTTAAGCAATTTTATGATAATATGTACCTATAACAATAAAAATACGGATACTAAAGATATATGAATAAAGAAAAATTGTGCTACAGACCTTTTTCAGAAATTGAAATTTATTCTGATGGTAGAGTATATATTTGTTGTCCTGATTTTTTAGAAGATAATTTATTTATTGGCAATATATTTTCCGTTCATTCTTTTGATGAAATTTGGTATTCAGAATATGCGATAAAAATAAGAAAGAGTATTCTAGATTTAAGTTACAAATATTGCAAAAGAAAAATATGTCATTTTCAACACAAAACTGATATCCAATATATAGAAAAACCACCTTACCCACAGTATGTAAGATTCTCTTACGATTCAACTTGTAACATTAAATGTATATACTGTAGAGATGAAATTTCCACTTTTTCGGACATTAAAAAATTTGATTCAATAATGGATACTATATTACTACCATTACTAAGTAATACAAAAATACTAACAATAACAACTGCAGGAGAAATTACAGTTTCTAAACACTCTCAAGAAATACTAAAAAAAGCAATTGAAATTAATCCTAATTTGAAATTTGATTTTTTAAGTAATGGTCTAAAATTTAATGAAGATTTTATTACAAATCACTCATTAGTTGGTAAAATCAATGAAGTTACAATAACAGTCTCAGCACACAATAAAAAAACATATGAAAAAATAATGCGTGGAAGTAATTATGATAAAGTTATGAAAAATATAAACTATTTGATTACACTAAAAAATCAACATATAATCAAATCACTTAATTTATCATATGTTGTAAGTTCTATTAACTACAAGGAAATACCTGACTTCTTAGATTTTGTATGCAAAAATAATCTATACGCATTAATTTTTGAATTCAGAAATAAACATTGTACATCTATCTGCAACGATTATTCTAAATATTCCGTATGGGAAATGTCACATCCACAATATAATGAATTCGTAAAAATAATTGAAACAGTAAAAAATAAATTTCCTAAAGAATCATACAGAATGCCTGAACTATTTTTTAAGCTAGAAAAATATTCATTAAAACAAAAAATAATTGACTGGTTTCAAAATTTATTAGTAAACGAAAGAAAAGTGAAATAAACAAAAAATTTTCAAGGAAAACAAAATGAATAAAAACAATTTTAATGTTTGTGAAAACCCATTCAACTACATAGAAGTACACGCAAATGGTGATTTTACTTTGTGTTGCCCACATCGAATTAATAACTATACAATTGGAAATTTTTACAAAAATCAAAACTTTTCAGAAATTTGGTTAGGAGATAAAGCAATAAAATTTAGAGAATCAATACTGGATGGTTCATACAAATATTGTAACCTACACTTATGTGATTTTAGAAAAAATGGGAAAAATACTGTAAAAAATCATAATTTTTCCTCTAATTGTGATTTTCCTCTTAGAGTAAATTTTGCTTACGACAAAACTTGTAACGTTAAATGCATTACCTGCAGAGATAAACAAATAATTACAGAACAAGAAAATATGATATTTATAGATTCATTAATTGATACAACATTTATTCCAATGCTAAAGAATGCAAAAATGGTATCTTTAAATGGAGGAGGAGAAGTCTTTGCTAGTAAGCATATGCAAAAGTTAATAAAAGAAATCATAATAAATTATCCAAATATTAAATTTAATATACAATCTAATGGAATATATTTTGATAAAACTCATTGTGACGAACTTGGAATAACAAAGAGTATTGATTCTGCTTATATTTCAATACATGCCGCAACAAAAAAAGTTTATGACAAAGTAGTTAGAGGCGGAGACTATAAAAAAGTAATAAATAATATAAAATGGCTATCACAACTAAAAAATAAAAAACAAATAAAATTTTTGCAAATCAATTTTGTTGTTACATCAATAAATTACAAAGATATGATAAAATTTCAAGAATTAGCAAATAAACTACAATGTAATGCCTATTACACAACATTCGTTCGTTTCAATTCAGAACTAGAAAAAAGTTATGAAGAACTATCTATTGTAGAGCAATCACATCCAAAACATAAACAATTTACAAAAATTTTACAAAACAAAATTTTTGATTCTCCAAATTGTATAATGCAAAATTCTTTGATTGAACTTAGAAAAAAATACAAAAAAAAAACTTTAATACAAAAAATAAAAAACTACTATACAAAAGAATAACTTAATACAATATTATCATAAAATCTGATTTTTAATTTCATAATATCTTTTTACTGATGGTTGAATTAAAATTGCCTTTTCAATATCTTCTAAAGCACCTTTATTATCAGACAATTCCTTTTTTACAAGACTGCGAGAGGCATAAAACATATCATTTTCTGGTTCTAGCAAAATCGCTTCATCAATATTTTTTAAGGCTTTTTTATAATCACCCTTAATTCTTAAAACTTCACATTCTAAAGCATATTGTGACGCATATTTTTTTGATTTATTAAAACAACTAAAAAACATTGCTATAACCCCTCTAAATATAAATACATATTATAAAAATTAAAACATAAAAGCAATATATTTTCTATTTTACAATCTTTTGAATTTATGTTAGTTTTTATTGTATGACAAAAATATGTTCTAAACCTTTTGGAAAAATAGAAATTGATGTTAACGGCAATTGTTATTGTTGTTGTAGGTGGTGGAACAATAGCTATTGCTTGGGGAATATTTTTACAGATTCAATAGAAGAAATCTGGAATGGGAAAGCAGCAAAAGAATTAAGAGAAACAATATTAGATGGTTCATACAAATATTGTAATACAAAAGAATGTTTAATCTCATATGACCAAAATATCAAACACGAAACTATAGCAAACTATCCAGAAGAAATAAGTCTATGTTATGACTACACTTGTACTGCAAAATGTGTTTTTTGTAACGACAACATTAAAAAGATGACAAATGAAGAAATTGAAAAATGGAATAGTCTAATTGATAAAAAATTAATTCCATTTTTTAAAAATGCAAGATTTGTACGAGTAAACATGACTGGAGAACTTTTCGTAAGTGAGCATTCTAAAAAAGTCGTAAAACTAATTGCACAAACTTATCCTAATATCCAATTTGAAATTGTTACAAATGGAATATTTGCAACAAAAGAAAATCTACAAGAATTAGGAATTACAGATAAAATTTTGACATTTAAAATTTCTCTACCTTCTATGAAGAAAACAACCTATAACAAATTAGTTAGAAATGGTAATTTGAGTAAGGTATTAGAAAATCTAAAATACATCTCTACATTAAAAAAAGACAATAAAATCGAAAAATTTTCTCTTAACTTTGTTATAAATTCACTCAATTACAAAGAGATAATAGAATATGTAAGAAATGCAGCAAAACTGGATGCAACAGTTGATTGTTTGATGCTAGATAAAAATAATGAAGATACAGAATTTTTAAAACACTTTGATTTATATAACGTCCTAGATAAAAACCACCCTTCATACAACCACTTTTTGACATTAATTAATTCGAAAGAATTTAATAAATTTAAAAATGTAAATATAAACTGTGAAATAAAAAAACTTGAAAAAGTAAGTTTCATAAAACAATTAGCAAACACAATAAGATATAATTTTAGAAGAATAAAAAAGTATAAAAAGGTCAAAATTTAACATGAGAAACGAATGTTGTGAATTTCTACTACATCAAGTAGCATTTTATAATGATGAAATTCGTCCTTGTTGTTCCTTCACTATAGACAAAAGAAAGCTATTTTATAATAACTTTTCAGGTGACATCCAAGGCATTAAAGATTATTTAAAAGCAAGAGAAAAATATATAAAATCATTTAAGGAAAATGGTACAGCACCTTGCTTAAATGGTTGTACAATATTTGAAAAAACACTTGATACAGATACGTCTTTTAAGATCAACAATCTTATCATTTCTCACCGCACATACTGTTCTTGTAACTGTATATACTGTGAACCGTCAACTGGAGACACAAAAAAGAGAAAAGAAATAATAAACAAAAAGAAACATTATCAGATTAAACCCATTTTAAAGTATTTATACGAAGAAAATATTATAGAAGAAAATTGCCGTTTTTTAATTTGTGGTGGAGAATGTAGCGAATATCCAAGGGAAGAACTTGGTTGGCTTATATACTTTGCTATGATTACTAATTGTAATATGCTTATTTTGTCATCTGGTATAAATTACAGCAAAGAAATAGAGACAGCCTTAGAATATAAAAAAACGGTTCTTAAAATTTCAGTAGATTCTGGAACAAAAAAAACTTTTGAAAAAATTAAACGAGTGAAAAAATATAATGAAGTATGGAAAAACATCAAAAAATATATACAAATTTCACAAAAAAGTAATAGTGTTGACACATACGTTGAGCTCAAATATATTATTATTCCTGGAATTAATGATACAATGGAAGAAGTTGATGCATTTATAAAAAAATGTAGAAAAGTAAAATGCAAATATGTGAGAATTGATGTCGAACATTTTTGGGTTGAAGAAAATAAGAATAATATTGAAAAACAAAAAACTGTTAAAAAAATTATAAATTATTTTTTTGATAAGTTATATGCTGATAAAGAAATTAAGATTGATATTGAAGGCGTATATAAAGACTGGCTATGGGCTTTTGTGCAAGATAAATATACAAATCATCAGATGGGATAATTATGAAATTTAAATGTTGTGAATACTTGTTAAATGAAATTGTTTTTTCTCTATCAGCAGTGACTCCTTGCTGTTGTTCCCCTAATCCAGCGTATGAAATGAAATTTCTATCCAACTTTAACGGGAAACTTTTTGATGTAAATAAGTATATAGAACAACGAAATATCTATATCTCTCAATTTAAAGATAACATCATTCCAAAGAGTTGTATTGGATGCAATAAAGTAGAAGAAAAAGACTGGAATGAAGAACCAAAAATCAAAAGGATAATTATAACTAATAGTACAAAGTGTTCTTGTAATTGTATTTATTGTTCTTTAGTTAATATAGGTCATCAAACAAAAATAGAATTAAATACGAGGAAAGCATATGATATCAAACCAGTTTTATACGACTTATATAAAAAAAATCTTATAGAAGAAAATTGTATAATTACTGTCGGAGGGGGAGAATGTGCAGAACTTCCACAAGGAGAACTTGATTATATTATTTATATCGCATCAATTTTGAAATGTAGACTAGAAATACTTAGTTCTGGAATGTTTTACTCTAAAACAATAGAAAACGCATTAACAACACAGAATTGCATACTAAAAATATCAACAGATTCAGGAAACAAAAAAACATTCGAAAAGATAAAACAAGTAAAAACATTTGATAGAACTTGGAAAAACCTAAAGAATTATATTCAAAAAAGTAAACGGAATAAAAATTCTCAAGTTGTTATAAAATACATTATTTTACCAGGAATAAACGATAATATTAATGAAGCAAAATCTTTTATAAAAAAATGCAGAAGTATCGGTTGCAGAAAAATAGAAATTGCAATTGAGTATTTATATTTTGAAAAAATAAAAAATAATTCTATTCCCAAAAGTATAAAAGAAACATTATCAATTCTTTTATCTTCAAATTTTGATATATCTTTTGAAGGACAAGTTCAAGAATATGTAAGAAATAATATAGGTTAAAGTTTATTGCAAAATTGAACAATAATTTAATTTATATTAGTATTTAGATTAAAATAAGTTAGAAGTTAAGGTTAACAAATGGAACATAATTGCTGTGACTATCTACTCCACCAAATTGTTTTTGATATTTTTGATGTAAAACCTTGTTGTGAAGATGCAAAAAATAAAGAATCAATAAATCTTATTGAAGGTTTTAATGGCACAGAATTGAATATTCAAGAATATATTGAAAAAAGGAATGAACTAATAAGTAAATTTCAAAAAGGTGAAACACCAACAGCTTGTTATAATTGTCCACAAATAAAGAAAAAAAACTGGAATAAAGAAGATATTTATTTTGATAGAATAATTGTTGCCAATATTGCTAAATGTTCTTGTGATTGTATATATTGCGTTTACACACACAACAATCCAGAAAACAAGAGAATATTTAATACAAGAATCCCATATGACATAAAATCAATCTTAACAGACCTAAAAAACAAAAATCATATAAAAGAAAACTTTATGCTAATTGTTGGTGGTGGAGAATGTACTGAATTTGATGATGGATTATTAGAATGGTTAATTTATTTTACAATTTCATTAAATGGTAGAATACAAATTTTAAGTTCAGGAATAAATTATTCAAAGGCAATTGAGAAAATACTACAAACAGGTAAAGTTGAATTAATTATTTCCCCTGATGCAGGAACAAATTCAACATATAAAAAAATTAAACGAATAAATAAATTCAAAAATGTGTGGAAAAATTTAGAAAAATACGTAAAAGTCTCTCAATATAATACAAATTCACACGTTGAAGTCAAATATATTATCATACCTGAGATAAATGATAGTATAAATGAATTTGATTCTTTTTTAAGAATGTGTAAAAAAATTAATTGTAAAAATATTCATCTTGATATTGAACATTTTTGGTTTGCAGAAAATAAAGAAAAAAAATTCCCACAAAATATCAAAAATATTTTAGAATATATTAAAGACAGAGAAAAAGAGTTTAATATTTCATTTTCTTCAGAAACAGAATACTGGTTCAAAACAAGGTAATAAAATGTTTGATAAAGTAATAAATTTATTTAATAAAAATAAAAAAGATGTTTTTTCTTGCCAATATGGATATAAAAGACTTTATTTTTTTGGACAACAAGTTTCTTTTTGTTCAATTGGAAACCCAACACAATTGCGTGCATATCCAACTATATATAAGAACTTCAATGGAAAAATTGACATAAATGATTTAGCAAAAAAAATACAAGAAACAAGGGAAAATGCTAAAAAAGGAATTGTCCCTCAAAGTTGTGAAGGTTGCCACTTAATCAAAGATTATATATATAATTCAAAAGAAAAAAGATATCCAGAAATTGAATATATTCAATTTTCTGATTATTTTTTGTGTAATTCAAGATGCCTATACTGCAATTCTTGGATAACAACAGAATTAAAAGATGGCAAATATGTAGATAAAAATGGAAGTACTAATTCATATGAAATATTACCAATAATCAAACAATTAATTGAAAAGGGGATGATAACAACCGATACTATATTTGATTTTGCTGGTGGAGAACCCACAATATACAGACAATTCGAAGAAACAATAGAATACTTACTAAATTTTGGAATAAAACATATAGAAATCTTTACAAATGCAATTAAATACTCAAAAGGAATCGAAAGAGGAATAGAAGAAGGGGTAATAAACATAACAGTTTCTATCGACGCAGGAACTAAAGAAATACATAAAAAAGTAAAAGGGGTAGAAACATACGATACAGTTTATGAAAATTTACAAAAATATTTAGAAAAAGCCAAAAATAAGAAACAAGTACAATCAAAATATGTAATAGTTGATGCAATAAACGATACAGAAAACGAAATTTTAAACTGGATAAAAACGTCAAAAGAAATAGGTATTGAAAAACTATTCATCAACGCAGATAATAGATACTTTGAAAAAGAATTAGAAAAAGAAAAAATAAAAAAATTGAAAAAACTTACCGATTTATTTATTGAAAACACAAAAGACATAGACGTTGATATATACGCAAATTTACGGTTTATTATGAAATAATATATAGAATAGGATTCAATACAATGAACAATACACAAAATGAAAAATATTGTTTTGCACCTTTTTATATGGCTGAAATATCAAGTACCGGAGATGTATATCCTTGTTGCCCACAATATATAAACTTTTATTCATTTGGAAATATATTTCACGAAGATTTTGAAAAGATTTGGAACTCTAAAAAAGCAGAATTTTTTAGGAATAAAATTTTAAATTCTGATTACTCTTTGTGTAATAAAGAAATATGTGTTTTCAATATTCAAAAAACAAAAGAAGAAATTTTTAGTTATAATACAAAAAAAACACCTCCTGTAAAATTTTTAAGATTTGCCTATGATATAACTTGTAATATTGCTTGTAAAACTTGTAGAAGTGAAATTTATACAGACAGAAATCTAGAACTTGATAAAATGTATGATAGACTATCTTCTATTCTGGATTCTGTTGAAACAGTACAACTAAGCACATCAGGAGATGTTTTTGCGAGTAAACACGGACGAAATATTCTTTCAAAAATATGCAAAAATCACCCAAATATAAAATTACATATTGATACAAATGGAATTTTATTAACCCCTAATTTATATAAAGAATTACAACTTAAAAACAAAATTGAAAAATTGATTATTTCAATTCCAGCTTTAAAAGAAAGTACATATAATAGAATCATAAAATACGGAAACTATAAAAAACTTTATGAAAATTTTGATTTTTTAATAGAAGAAAGAAATAAAGGACATATATCTCAATTAGATATTGTAATGGTAATACACAAACTTAATTATAAAGAAATGATTTCTATGGCAAAAATAGCAATAGAAAAAGATATAAATATTTTTTATACTGCATATCAACCTTGGAAAAACTCACCATTCGCAACTGATTACAACGAACTTGCTATATTTAATAAAAAACATAAAGAACATAAAAAATTTTTAAAAATTATAAATAATCCAATTTTCAAAATGAATAATTGTAGTTTTGAACCTCAAATCTTAAAATTATTAGAAAATACAGAAAAACAAAACAACCTATTAGACATTATTCATAAGTTCTTTAATAAGACTAACTGATATTAAATTTTACATGGTCTGAAACCCCAGATCAGCTATTAAATACTTTGTTCAAATCATTTTCTAATTTATCCCAAATCATAAAATTTATATTATTCTTTTCGCACTCTTTTTTCAAGAACAAATACAAATCCCAATAATGAGAGGGGAATGGAGTTTCTTCTAAATTTGTAAACAAAGCCCATTTATTATCAATCATAAACTCAATATTTTCAACACCAATATCTTTCATCAAATCAACAAATTTATGAATTTCTAGAATATTGTCGTTTATATGTTCTACGACAATATACTTAACAACAACTGGTGGATGTTCTATATTTTTAACATATTTACGAAGATTATTAACACAGTCATCAAATTTATCTACTCTCTTTAATTTATAATAAAGCTCTCTTGAAGCACAGTCCAATGATGTCATAAACGATATTTTTCTTTTTTCTAAAAGTTTTCTTACTATTGAATGATACACAATGTTATTAGAAAGAACATTAATCGTTTTCACGCCTTGTTTTGATAATTCTTTCATAATAGGTTCAAACTCTTTTAATACAGAAATATCTCCACCTTGAATACAAACCGTTAAATTTTCTCGTTCAAATACATCTTCTTTATACAACTGTTTCAATAACGGTAACATATCATAATATTCGCTTTTTTGTTTCTTCGTAATTATTTTACCAGTTGAATCTTTCATCCTTGCACAATAAATGCACCCACAATTACAATGAGTCCAATTGCTTATGTGTAACATATTATATTTGTCGGATATTACATCTTCAGGTCTTCTTTCTCTTAAAAAATAACATCCAAAGCATTTAGAATCTTTTATTTTTTCTTCTGTAAATTTTTCAAAAATTTCAAGCTTACGTTCCATTAAAAATTTTTTATTAATTTTTTGACCATTATATTTTTTATAATAATCCGGACTTTCATGACCACTACAACAAGGAAATATACCATCATGCATACAAGTAAGTGTTTTATTTAATTCATCACAAAAATACAACTTCTGAGACATAAAAAACCGAAAATTCTCCAATAATATATTAACAAATGAACAAAAGAAATCAATCAATAATAAATCAATTTCATAACAATTATTTTTTGATGAATATTCCTTTCACTTTTTCAAAAAGAGTTTTTTCATTTAATATTTGATTTAACCACCAATCCCATATTTCACAAGAATCAACGCTTCTACAAAGTTTTTCATATTTTGGTGAATTTAAGAAATATTTAATACTCTTCCTTAAACTAAAAGGCACCTTTTTCTTACTATTTAATTGCATCCACCGTCTATCAATAGATAAAACCACATTTGAAGCATTAATCATTTGGGCAAAGTTAAGAAACTTATCAATCTCATCTATCCTAGTATTAATACTAGGACATAAAATATATCTAAGTTGAATTTTCGCATTATTATTCATTTCTGAAGCCTTTTTATATTTAATAATATTAGAATGAACTATATCATACACTTTTGCTCTTTTTATTTTTTCGTACAATTTTTTAGACCCAGCATCAAGAGAAAAACGTAACTCAATACATCCATTTGATAATAAATTTTCAATATCTTTATTATAAATTATCTCATTTGAAAGAATAATAAATTTAGCTTTATATTTATTTCCCCAATCAATTATATATTTTAATTCATCTGGGTATACAGTACATTCTCCACCCCAAATAGCTATTTCTACACCTTCTTCGATCATATTAAGTTCATCTATTTTTTTCAAAATTGGCTTAATATCATAAAATTCACGTTCATTAATCTTTTTAAATGAATCAATATTACCATAATCTGCCAAGCAACAATAAATACATCGACAATTACATTGTGTACGATTATATATATTTAATTTTTTAAATTTTGATTCTAGTAAATCAAGTTCTATAGGCATATACTTTTGACAATTTTCACAAAAAACTGGCTTTTTGCCATTTAAAAATTGCTGAATATACATCATTCTTTTATCAAAATAATATTTAAAATCTATAATATTATCGGTTGAATCAACTTTTAGAAAATACTTTTTAAGATTTTCATCAGAATTCCAAACAGAAGAGCCACAAGGCACAATTGAATTAGGAGTAAAAGATATATCTTCTAATAAATACTTACAAACTTTAGTCATTTATCACCACTTATAAAAATCAAATAAATACAAAAATTATACACAACATAAAAAAGTACAAAACATTAATATATTTTGTATCAAAATTGTTGTAAAAAGTACAAAGGGAAACGCTTTTTTTATATATTTATACTTGGAAAAGATTAGTTAAAGGAACGAGAAAAAGTATGGATATATTCTCAATTTTAACCCTTATTGGTGGTTTAGCATTTTTCCTTTACGGTATTGCAATTATGTCATCTGGCTTAGAAAAAATTGCTGGTGGCAAACTTGAAAAACTGTTAAAGAAAATGACATCAAGCCCATTAAAAGGTTTATTACTTGGTGCTGGTATTACAGCGGTTATTCAATCTTCATCAGCAACTACAGTAATGCTTATCGGACTTGTTAACTCTGGAATTATGGAGTTACAACAGACAATTAGTGTTATTATCGGTACAAATATTGGTACTACAATCACCGCTTGGATTTTAAGTTTAAGCGGTATTGATGCCGGTACTTCAGTCATATTGAAACTATTAAAACCAGAATCATTTACACCACTACTTGCTTTTATTGGCGTTTGTATGATTATGGCTGCAAAAAGCAACAAAAACAAAAGTGTTGGTTCCGTAATGGTTGGTTTTGCAATACTTATGTTTGGTATGAGCTTGATGGCTAGTTCAATGTCACCATTATCTCAAAATGATGATTTTAGAAATATGATGGTAGCATTTACAAATCCATTTTTAGGTTTTGCAGTTGGTTTAATATTAACAATTATCATTCAGAGTTCATCAGCTTCTGTTGGTATTTTGCAAGCCTTATCATTAGTTGGTGGTGTATCTTGGGGTGCCGCTATTCCAATTATTTTAGGTCAAAACTTGGGTACTTGTATTTCTGCAGTATTAGCAAGTATCGGTGTTAGTACCAACGCAAAAAGGGTTGCCGTTGTACATGTATTATTCAACTCAATTGGTGCATTGATTTTATTACCACTATTTTATTTAGCAAATGCAATTTTCCATTTTGCTTTTGTAAATACAGACATCAACCCAGCAGGCGTTGCAATTGTACATTCAACATACAATATATTAACAGCAATAATGCTATTCAATTTTATTAAATTCTTAGAAAAAGCTGCAGTTAAAATAATTCCAGATACAAAGAAAGATACAAATAGAAAAGTATTCTTAGACGAAAGATTATTAAACACTCCAGCTCTTGCTATATCTGAATCTTTTAATAAAACAATTGAAATGGCAGAGCTTGTTCGATACAACTACATAACTTCTACGAAAATGTTAAAAAGCTTCCACACTAAGAAAGCTGATGAAATTGTTGAGAATGAAACAACAATTGATGCATTTGAAGATTACTTAAATGCTTACCTATTAAAGCTTTCAGGAAAAGATTTAACAGAAGAAAATAACAACAAAATATCACAAGTTATGCTTGCTATAGGGGATATTGAAAGAATTGGAGACCACGCAGCTCAAATTTTAAAATATGCAAAAAAACTAAATGAAAGTGATTTAAAGTTCTCAGATGAAGCCGTTGAAGAAATAAAAACTATCGTCAATGCTGTTGAAGAAATTTATGAAATGGCTCTTGAATGTTATAAAACAGACAATTTAGAAATAGCACAAAAAATAGAACCACTTGAAGCTGTTATCAAAAAAGGTGTTAAAAGAGCTAAAAAGAACCATATCCAAAGACTTCAAGCTGGTCAATGTAGTGCAGAAAGAAGCTTTATCTTCTCTGATTTATTAAATGATTTGAGAAGAATTGCTGCACACTGTGGTAACATTGCAACTGGTGTAATCCAACTTTATGATATTACAATCAATAAACACGAATACAACCACAGAAACAAAGATGAAGACCTAGAATTTAAAAATAGATACAAAGATTATAAATCAAGATATAAAGTCCACAAAAAAGATAAAGAAATCACTGTATAATAAAAAGCCCGATTAACTCGGGCTTTTTATTATATTAATATTAAACTACAACTTTATGATATACCTTTTTACCTTTTTTGATTTTTATACCATCTTTTAATTTATCAACTGTTAATTTATAGCCTAAGTCGTTAATTTTTTCTTCTTCAACAGATACGCCACCTTGTTGAATAAGCTTTTTAGCTTCACCACGACTTGCACATAGCTTTGTTTCTACTAACGCATCAATTAATAAGATTCCATCACCTTCAACAGCTAATTTTGTTGTTGGCATATTAGAATCATCTCCACCACCAGCAAACAAAGCTTTTGCTGATTGTTGAGCAATATCAGCTTCTTCTTTACCGTGTACAAGAGATGTTAATTCATAAGCTAAAATTTCTTTTGCTTTATTTAATTCAGCACCTTGCCAAGCTTCCATTTTTTTTATTTCTTCTAATGGCAAGAAAGTTAGCATTCTAATACATTTTAGAACATCATCATCTTCAACATTTCTCCAATATTGATAGAAATCATAAACAGAAGTTTTATTCTTATCTAACCATACAGCACCAGAAGCTGTTTTACCCATTTTCTTACCTTGTGAATTCATCAACAAAGTAATTGTCATAGAATGAGCATCTTTACCAGTTTTTCTTCTAATTAAGTCTGAGCCAGCCAGCATATTAGACCATTGGTCATCACCACCAAATTGAAGATTACAATCATATTTTTCATTCAAATAATAAAAGTCATAAGCTTGCATAATCATATAGTTAAATTCTAAAAAGCTTAAACCTTTTTCCATTCTTTGCTTATAACATTCAGCTCTAAGCATATTGTTTACTGAAAAACAAGCACCAACTTCTCTTAAAACCTCAATATAATTAAGGTTTAAAAGCCAATCAGCATTGTTAACCATAATAGCTTTATCATCACCAAATTCAATAAATCTTTCCATTTGTTTTTTAAAACATTCGCAATTATGATCAATAACTTCTTTTGTCATCATAGAACGCATATCTGTTCTACCTGATGGATCACCAATATGAGCAGTACCACCACCAATTAAAACAACTGGTTTATTTCCTGCCATTTGCAATCTTTTCATTAAACATAAAGCCATAAAGTGACCTACGTGCAAAGAATCTGCAGTTGGATCAAAACCTATATAAAAACGAGCTTTACCAGAATTAACTAATTCTCTAACCTGTTCTTCATTTGTGATTTGTGCAATCAACTGTCTTTGTTGTAATTCTTCAAAAATTCCCATTTATAATACTTCCTTGTACTTTTTCTTTTCTAATATTATAAAAAGCAAGGAGTATAATCAAGTTATATTAGTTATAAAAAACTACTTATTTTTCTTCATCCATAGCACAACTTAAATACTTTAAAGTGATATAAGTTTTATCTTTTTTTACTTCTTTATCAAGTACTTCATATTTTATGCCTCTTGGTAAAACAACATTTTTATCACCCAAAATTGTATTGAAAGAAATATCTCTTGAAATTGGAGTACCTATAGGAGTTTTTACTATCATTACAACACAATTTTCTGGATTTAATTGTCCATTTGTATATTCTGCATATTCTTCAGCATAACTTAATTTAGAAGCGAAAAATGGATACCCCAAATCAGGCTGAATTATATCACCAACTTTTGCTTCACTAACAGTTTTAATAGCCCTATTTGAAGAATTACCAACAACTCCTCTATAATATGTTTTAGGCATTAATGCTGGAATTAGTTTCTTAAAAGAATTATCCAGCTCTTTTATTCTAGTTTTTAATGTTTGCATAAAATCTAGTACAATTTTCTTATCAGACTCATTTCCACTTTCTGCAAAAGTTTTTGGAAACATTTTTTCTGCAATTTCTCTATCAGATAGTCCTTGTTCCTTATTTTCTAAGAATGTTCTAATTCTAATTTGACTACCTGTACAATGAAATTCATCTTGCATTTGTGACTGCAATCCTCGTGAAAAATTTAAGTTTTGAGTCTTTTTTAATGAGTTCATATTATTAAAATTTAATGAAGAAATGTTCATAGTAATTATTCCA
>JAFTSM010000023.1 GCA_017467305.1 Candidatus Gastranaerophilales bacterium | reverse complement strand
TATAAATTGACAACGATATTGAGAAAAAGTGACAGGGTATTTTGAGAAATTTTACTTTTTTGTTTTAAATATTTATATTATGCATTATTTATTCAATTTTATAGTATAATGTTTAAAATTATAGAAGTGATTTTAGAGGTTGTATGATTATAGTCGATTTGTTTATTATTGTCTTGTTACTGTTTGCAAATGCTTTTTTTGTAGCTTCTGAATTTGCTCTTGTTAGTGTTAGACAGACCCGAATTCAACAATTAGCAAATGAAGGTAATAAAACCGCCGAAGTTGCAAATAACGCTCTAGCACATTTAGATAAATATATTGCAGCAACTCAATTAGGTATTACAATTGCAAGTATTGGGCTTGGTTGGGTTGGTGAAGCAACCTTAGCTAAATTGATACATCCTTTATTTGATTTTTTACCACATGTATCTAGCTCTTTTGCTTCTCATTCTGTAGCTACAATAATTGCATTTGTATTAATAACTTTTATGCACGTTGTAATTGGAGAATTAATGCCAAAATCAATAGCATTACAGTTTCCAGAAAAAACAACTCTTGTTGTGACAAGACCTCTTGTTGCAGTTGCAAAAATTTTACACCCATTTATTTTCTTGCTTAATGGTTTTGGAAATTGGGCTTTAAAACTTATTAATATTTCTCCTGCACAGCAACATCATTCTGTTCATACCGAAGAAGAAATCGATATGATTATTGATGAAAGTTTTAAGGGTGGTGTTTTAAATGAAACAGAGAGTTTTCTTTTAAAGAACACTTTGAAATTTACTGATTTAATGGCAAAACAAGTTATGGTGCCAAGATGTAATATTGTGTCAATTCCTATTGATATAAGCGAAGAAGAGTACGCTAAAATTGCTCTTGAAAATCAATATACAAGATATCCTGTTTATTCAGAAAAGTTTGATAATATCGTAGGTATTTTACATGTTAAGGACTTATATTCATGCCAATTGAGAAACCAAGATGTTAGTTTCAAAGATGTTTTAAGACAACCTTTATTAGTGCCTGAAACAATGACAACAGGTAACTTGTTAGAAACTTTTAAAAAGAATAAAACTGAAATAGCTATTGTTATTGATGAGTTTGGTGGTGTATCTGGTATCGTAACAATGGAAGATATTTTAGAGGAAGTATTTGGCTCTGTTCAAGATGAATTTGATGATGAAGAAACAGATATTAAACAAGTTGATGACAATAAGTTTTTAGTCAATGGGTTATATCGAATAGAAGAATTTGCAGAATACTTTAATCTAAAACAAGAAGAAGATGAAGATGTTGAAACCATTGGTGGCTTGGTTCAAAAGCTACTTTGTAGATTAGCAAAGATTAATGATGAAATTAAAATTGAAAATCTTAAACTAAGAGTAGTTGAACTAAAAGACAGAAGAATTAAGAAAATTCTTGTTGAACGAGTTGATGATAACTTTACTATTTAAGGGATTGATTAGATAGCATGGAAAATAAAAAGATTGTAAATTGTATATTGCAAGAGTTTCAAAGTTATCAGCAAGTTAAAGCTATTGCAATAGGTGGCTCTATATCTGCTAAAACTAATGACAGTAAATCTGATATTGATGTTTATATCTTTGTAGATAAAGATATTCCTGTAATTGAAAGAGAAAGTTTTGTTAAAAAGTATTCATCAAAATATGAAGTTGGTGGGGAGTATTTTGGCTCTGGAGATGAGTTTTTTGTTGATAAAATAAATCAACAATTAGATGTTATGTATTGGAATACAATTTGGTTTGAAGGTATTATTGATAATATATGGTGTAAACATTATCCCTCAAATGCTTATACGACAGCATTTCTATATACATTAAAAAACTTTGAAATAATCTTTGATACAGATAATTGGCTAAGAAATCTTCAACGCTCAATTAATACAAATTATCCATTAGAATTAAAACAAAATATCATTAAAAGAAACCTGATGTTAATGAAAGAGAAACCGTTTGCTTCCTACTATGAGCAAATAGAAAAAGCTATTAAAAGAAATGATATTGTGAGTATTAATCATAGAATTACAGCATTCTTAGCAAGCTACTATGATGTTATTTTTGCAACTAATGAATTGTTGCATCCGGGAGAGAAACGGCTTATTCAATATGCTAAAGATAATTGCAAAGTATTGCCAAAGGATTTTGAAGAAAATATTATTAAGCTACTGACTCTGCCAACAAACAAAATATTAACAATTCTAAATGAAATTTATGCTAATTTAAAAATTATTTTATAATAAGGGTACTTATTACTTCTCATTGTTTAACAAGTTCTTTATTTTCCAAAGATTCAGTTTCTTTAGCTTTAATCTTTTCTTTTGTCTTATTCTTATATTTATTCTTGAAATAAATATAAATTTCGGAAACAGCTATAACTCCAACAAATACAAAGAAAATATCTTCAAAGTCTTTTGTTAGGAACTTGTGATTATACTTTAAATAAGCACCAAGCCAACCGATTGCAATCCAAGATACAATGTATAAGGTTGGAAGTTCTGAACTTAAGTGTTGAATGACATCCCAAAACCTAAATTTTGTTAGACGAATTGAAAGTAAGTGAGCTACACTAATAGCAATTGCAATTATATTCATATAAATTGCTAAAATAACTGGGTTTTGTTGATGATAAACAACAGGATTCATCAAAATTAGCCACATATTTTTGCCTACTGCGTCAAAAGCTGCCCAAG